>JAIIAN010000349.1 GCA_022717655.1 Bacillota bacterium
GTTAAAATTATTCAAAAAAAGAGTCGTTTGGATTGTATTTTTAATGTGGTTTATTTCTTTTGCTGTTTCTGTTTATCAAGCTAAATATAACATAAATGCTGCATTTTATTTGCTGCCTTCAAGATCTTGGGAATTGCTTTCTGGTTGTTTGGTAGCAATTATAGGTAGAAGAAATAATAAATACTTATCATTTCTAGGAATGGCTATGGTAATTTTTTCACTGACCTTCATGAGTGATAAAATAGACCATCCTTCATTTTTAACCCTGATTCCTGTGATTGGTACGTGTCTTTTTATAATATTTGCACATCACAGCAAAGACATTTGTGGGAAAACACTTTCGATCAAGCCTGTTGTATTTATAGGGACGATTTCATACTCTTTGTATTTATGGCATCAACCAATCTTTGCCTTCTATAGAATAAGATTTTATGAAATAAACACGTTCACTGGCTTGGCGTTGATTATTGTCTCCATATTAGTTGCAGTGATATCATATTATTTTATAGAAAAACCTTTCAGGAAGGGTGATTATAATTTATACAAGAAAGTACTGGCAGCTACATCGTTTATCGTGATAATGACTTTTTCCTATTATATTCATGCAACTAATGGGGATATATCAAGGTTGTCCATACAAGCCCAAAATATATATATGAACTTTTCAGAGCCTGAGTTTCGTAGGCTTAAGGGCAGCCCTGGAGCGAACTTGAGGACTGGAATAATAAGCGAGTCATGTTTCTTGAGAGATCCCTATGATGCCTGTTCTAACGGTGATAGTTCGTGGGTTACAATTGGCGATAGTTACGCAGGTACTTTAGATTTTTATTTGAGTAAGGTTCTTTTAGAAAAAGGACATGGGCTTATGTCATTAACTTATGAGCAATGCCCTTTCGTAAATGATTTTTGGTTTGGTAATGTACCAGAATGCGTTGAAGTTAATAAGCGTAGATGGAATATTATAAAAAGTTTCAAAGAAAGAAAGAATATCATTATCTCAGCAAATTATTATTTCTTCCGGGAGGGTAAGCTTGCAACAAACAATCCTCTGGAAGACGGTAGGAATAATTTGAGCTACGGCATTAGAGCCAATGAGGATGAGGTATGGCAGTCTTTTTCTAAGAATATTGAAACTCTTCAGGCATTGGGTCACAATGTAATCGTTATTTACCCTATCCCATCTGTTACTGAAGATGCAAAGAAAATGTATTTATCATTAATAACCGATCTTAAACCCCAGTTTGACGGTATTATATACGAGAAAAATATCAAAGGGAAAGCCGATGCTATAGAATTTGCTGTGAAATTAGATTCTGTAATCGTTAATAAAGAAAACCTAACTATAATTAGGCCTGTTAATTTTATTTGTGATAATAAAGGATGCAAAATGATCACTACCGAAGGATCTCTATATAACAGTGGGAGTCATCTGTCAAATATTGGTGTTAAATTATTATTTAGCAAAACCGATTTCAATGGGGCTAATCGTTGAGGGCTTTATCTATTCATAGAGCCCAAGGGAAAGTTTTTTAATTAAAAATATAAAATATGTGGCGGAGAAATTTAATCGCACATGAAAAATATATTTAGTATTGGAGTTTAATCGGAGATCGTCTAGACAGAAAAAATGGCGATTATCTATGATGTCGCCATCTGTTCACTTTAAAATCTTGTAGTCTCCAATTATCTCAAGGGCTTACGCATTGTAAAAGATTGATAGGTAATACTAGGATTGACCATTTGCATCTTCAAAATATACTGTGCATATGCACAGTGCTTTTTGAGGTCATGATGTCACGCATATCAGACATAAAAATTGCTTTCGTTGCGTCTATACAGCTTAACCCTAAGGGTTATCGTTACCTGAGAACTGACGACTTCATTGAAAAGTTGCGGGAGTTCAGCTGGCATTTCACTAGGGCCGATGCAAATTCATGGATAGAGCGCAACCAGCTAGGCTTCGCTAACAAGACGACAGACGGCAGTGACAATCGTTACTGGATCTTACGCAATATGGGGAGGGTCCACTGATGGGATTTGCATCACCCGCTTCTGATTACGTCGAGCGCCAGCCCACTCCCGAAGTATTGTGCAACATGGGTGCCGATAGTCGTGTACTCGAAACTGATTTGGGGTTTGCGATTATCGAACCTGTAGTGAACAAGACACCCGGAGATGTGTTGTTAATACTTAGCGATGGCCACACACAATTTGCCAAGCTGATGGGCAGGGCGCTCATAACTGATGATGGAGAGGCGATAGAAGG
>JAIIAN010000073.1 GCA_022717655.1 Bacillota bacterium
AAAAATCCGGTTATGACCGCTTCAGGAACATTTGGTTCTGGCGCAGAATACAGTGAATTTGTAGATTTAAGTCAGTTAGGCGCAGTTGTGACAAAAGGTGTGGCAAATGTGCCGTGGCCAGGAAATCCGACCCCGCGTATTGCAGAAACTTACGGTGGGATGCTCAATGCCATTGGACTTCAAAATCCAGGAATTGATGTGTTCTGCAAAAGAGATATTCCGTTCTTAAAACAATTCGATACAAAAATCATTGTAAATGTATGCGGAAAAAGTACAGAAGACTATTGTGAAGTAGTAGAACGTCTGGCAGATGAATCGGTTGATTTATTAGAAATCAATATTTCCTGCCCGAATGTAAAAGAGGGCGGAATTGCCTTTGGACAGAATCCAAAAGCGGTAGAGGCAATCACAAAAGAAGTGAAAAAATATGCAAAACAGCCGGTTATTATGAAGTTAAGTCCGAATGTAACCGATATTACAGAGATGGCAAGAGCAGCGGAAGCAGGCGGTGCAGATATTCTTTCTTTAATTAACACCTTAACAGGAATGAAAATTGATATTAACCGTCGTACCTTTGCGCTGGCAAATAAAACCGGCGGAATGTCCGGTCCATGTGTGAAACCGGTGGCTGTGCGTATGGTTTATCAGGTGGCTCAGACAGTCAATGTTCCGATTATCGGAATGGGTGGAATCTCAAATGCAGAAGACGCTCTGGAATTTATCTTAGCTGGTGCAACAGCCGTTTCTATTGGAACAGCAAACTTTGCAAATCCTTATGCGACAGTTGAGACAGTAAAAGGAATTGAAGAATATTTAAAGAAAAACCAGATTAATGATATCAATACATTAATTGGTGCGGTAAAATAAAAAAGAATAAGAAATAAAGCAGATAGACGGTATGTGAGTCAAAAAGACAGCATACCGTTTTTCTTTTCAATAAGTGAAACAACAGGTATAATGATAAAATGAGAAAAATTCTCAACAAGTAAAAAGCACAATTGACAAATAATAAAAGTGATGATAAGCTATCCAAAGTTAGGATGCTCTAACATCAGTAAGGAGAAGAAACGTGAAAAAAAAGATACTTGTATTATTTTTATTAAGCACAATGGTTTTAGGAGGGTGTAGTACACAAAAAAACACCGATAACAGCAGTCAAAAGGAAGAGACACAAGCGTCGCAGAGTCAGGACAGCAGTGAGGAAAGTACCGATAGCAAAACGGATGAAAGTGAAAGCCAGGAGGCGAGTAAAGATGTGTTTGCCATGGATACTTACATGACGGTGACTGCTTATGGAAGTCATGGAGAGGAAGCGGTGGAAAAGGCGGTTGCGGAGATTGAGCGTCTGGATGGACTGCTTTCCACAGGAGAAGAGTCAAGTGAAATTGCACAGGTCAATGCCAATGGAGGTGGAACGCTGGGAGAAGATGCCTCTTATTTGGTGGAGCGTGCACTGGAATTTGGTGAGTCCACAGACGGAGCATTTGACATTGCAATTTATCCGATTATGGCAGAATGGGGATTTACCACAGGTGACTTCAAAGTTCCTTCTAAAGAGACACTGGATGGTCTTTTGGAAAAAACGAAATTATCGGATGTCGTGTTTGATAAAGAGACAAGTACCATATCTTTTAAAACCGATGGAATGGCGATCGATTTAGGTGGAATTGCAAAAGGATATACTTCTACCAGAATCATGGACATTTATCGGGAATGTGGAGTAAAGAGCGGTCTGGTGAATCTGGGCGGAAATGTACAGGCACTTGGCACAAAAACAGATGGAAGTAAATGGAGAGTCGCCATTCAGGGTGTAGATGAGGACGACAGTTATCTTGGTGTGCTTTCGATTTCAGACAAAGCAGTCATTACTTCTGGCGGTTATGAGCGCTATTTTGAGCAGGACGGGGTTACTTATCATCACATTATTGACCCGACTACCGGATATCCGGCAGACAGCGGATTATTATCGGTGTCAATTGTGAGTGCAGATGGTACGATGTGTGATGCGTTGTCCACTTCTCTGTTTATTATGGGAAAAGACAAGGCAATTGAGTACTGGAGAGCACACAGTGATGAATTTGATATGATTTTATATGATAAAGAAAATAAGGTTTATGTATCGGAAGGCATTGCAGAAGATTTTACTTCTGACTTTGATACAGAGGTAGTAAAGAAGGAGTAACAAAAGTTTATGAGCATACTGAAGAAATTAAGAAGTCTGGCACCGGCATTATCAGCAGTTGTTGTAGCTGCCTGTATCGGAGTTTCTCTTCACGGATATTCCACACCGGTTTATGCGGTTGATATTCCGGAGAAAACCGAAAATCAGACAGATGAGAATGCATCTGAACAGGAGAATGCAGACACAGCCGAAAAAGAGAAAAAAGAGGATAAGAAAAAAGACGAGGACAAAAAAGAAGCGCAGAAAAGTACCACAAAGGGTTCTTTTGATGTAGCAGATGGAACGTATTACGGAACAGGAACCGGATTTGCAGGAAAAATCAAGGTTGCAGTTACCGTAAAAGATAAGCAGATTACAGCAATTGAAATCGTTGAAAACGAAGCTGATGATGATACCTTCTTCAGTCGTGCAAAAGGAGTCATTGATAAGATTATTTCCGGACAGACGTTAGATGTAGATGTCGTATCCGGTGCAACTTACAGTTCAAATGGAATTATCAGTGCAGTAAAAAATGCCCTGACAGGGGCAGCAGACAGCGGAACACCGGCATCGACATCAGCAGGTTCTTCAGGTGGAAGTTCTTCACCGGCAGGTGGTTCTTCTTCTATTTCAACCGTACAGGATGCATCTGCTTATGCAGACGGAACGTATTATGGAACAGGAACCGGATTTTCCGGAGCACTTACGGTAGAAGTAGTCATCAGTGGAGGAAAGATTTCTTCCATACAGATTATTGATACTTCCGATGGAGACAGCTATATTCAGAGTGCTTCCGGATTGATTTCCAATATTATTGCTTCCCAGAGTACAAATGTAGATACCGTATCGGGAGCAACTTATAGTTCAGTGGGAATTATTGAAGCTGTCAGAAATGCATTAAGTCAGGCAGCAGTTTCTTCTGATGGAAATTCAAATTCACAGAATAACAATTCCTCTTCAAGCGGAAATGGACAGAGCAGTAATAATAACAGCAGTGATAATACGACAGGAGAAGCTGGAAAATTTCCATATAAAGAGGGCGTTTATTATGGAACAGCCGAAGGATATCTCGATGACATCAAAGTAGCAATTGTCATTCAGGATAAGACCTTAAAGGCAGTTGTGATCGTAGAAGAAAATGACGATGAGACTTTCTTTAAGCGTGCAAGAACAGTTGCCGAAAATATGGTGAAGAAACAGACGGTAGATGTGGATGTCGTATCAGGAGCAACCTATAGTTCCAAAGGAATTATCGGTGCAGTAAAAGAAGCAATAAAAGAAGCCGAGAAAGCAACAAAAGGCGAGAATAATAACAACAATAATAACGGAAATAACAATAACAACGGCAATAATAATAACGGAAACAACAGTAACAATAACGGTAATAACAATAATAATGGAAATAACAATAACGGAAACGATAATAACGGCAATAATAACAATGGCGGAAATAATGGAGATAATGAAAATCCAGATGAGACGAAATATATTTATGCCGATGGAGAGTACACCGTAATTGTGCCATGTATTCCGGATGAAGATGAGGATTTTGAAGCGTACAGCATTACCATGAAAGTTACGATTTCAAAAGATAAGATTACAGATATTTCAGAAATCAGAGGCGATGGCAGTTCAGATAATGACGCTTACATAAAACGAGCAGTACAGGGAACTTCCAAACTTCCTGGAGTAGTAACACAGATCCTTGAAAAAGGAACATTAGAAGAGATTGATACGGTTTCAAGAGCAACCTGTTCTTCAAACTCCATTTTAGAGGGCTGTAACCTTGCATTAGAGACAGCAAAGAAAGTACAGTCCGGTGAAGATACTGGAGAGGATTCGGGTCAGGATGATTCCAATCAGAATACAGAAGAAAATGCAGGAGACGAAACGCCATGAAATCACTTTTAGTCAGATTTATCAATGTGGCAGTAATTGCCATAGCAATTGTCGGTTATAACGGAATTTTAACCAACAGAGAGAAAACCGATGAAATTGCAAAATTAGATGCGCAGTTAGAAAGTGAAAAACTTGCAAGAAAAAATGCAGAAGAACAGGCTGCGCAGGGAAAAGCAGAAGAGACACAGGCAGACACTGAAACTTCAGAGGAAAGCGAAGGGGCTTACAAAGATGGCACTTATGAAGGAGAAGCTGATGGATTTGGCGGACCGATTCAAGTAAAAGTAACTGTGGAAAATGGTGAGATTACAGATATTGAAGTGGTATCTGCTGAAAAAGAAGACGGAGCTTATCTTACCATGGCAATGGATGTCATTCCGAATTTAATCGAAGCTCAGTCAGCCGATGTCGATACGATAAGCGGGGCAACATTTAGTTCTACCGGAATCATCAATGCGGTGGAAGCAGCATTAGAAGAGGCGGTGTAGGCAGAAATGAAAAAGATAGATGTAAAAAACCTTTCAAAAAAACAAAAAAAACAGTTAAATACCTGGCTTCGGGCATTGATTCAGTTATTTTACTTCCTGTTTCTGCCATCAGCCTTTACTGCAGCGTTTGGTGGCGTAAAATATATGTTTACGCAGATTGGAGTGGAAGCAAAGATTGAGCTGACTTCCTTTGTGGCAGTTTTACTTGTCTTATGCGCTTATACAATTGTATTTGGTCGTTTCTTTTGTGGATTTGCCTGTGCATTTGGAAGTTTGGGAGACGCACTGCATGCGATGTATTTAAAAATCTGTAAAAAACTTAAGAAAAAACCGGTTTCCCTGAAAAAAGAATGGGAACAATGGCTGATTTTACTAAAATACGCACTACTGGCAGGGATTGTGCTTGCGTGCTTCTTTGGCGTCTATGGAAATGCAAGAGGAACAAGTCCATGGGATGTATTTTCCATGATTCATGCAGGAAACTTCCGGCTTTCGGCTTATAAAATCGGAATTGCGGTGCTGATTCTTCTTATGATTGGAATGGCATTCATAGAACGCTTCTTCTGTCGTTTCTTTTGTCCGATGGGAGCAATTTTTTCTTTGCTTCCGATTTTACCGTTCTTTTCTCTTGAGAGAAAAAGAGAAAGTTGTATAAAAGGATGCAGTAAATGTACAAGAAGCTGTCCTGCAAAGATTGAGTTGAGAGAAGCAAAAACAAGTATCGTACAGGGTGAATGTTTCCAGTGCCAGAAATGTATTGATGGCTGTCCGAAAGGAAATGTAACCTGTGGTGTTGGCATATTAAAAGGAAATGAAATTGGATTTACTGTATTTAAGGCAGTTCTTTTATTTTGCCTTTTCATGTGGCTTGGAATTTAACCGATAGATGTCAGGAGAAAATTTGTGAGTAAAAAAATTTCACTTTGCGCCATGTTAATTGCACTGGCTATGATTTTTAGTTATGTGGAAGTATTAATTCCATTTAATTTTGGAATTCCCGGAATCAAACTTGGAATTGCGAATCTGGTAATTGTAGTCGGTTTATGTTTTTTGAAACCACACGAAGTATTCTTAGTTTCTGTTTTAAGAATCCTTCTTGTGGGAACCTTATTTGGAAATGGAATGTCTTTGATTTACAGTATTGCCGGAGGAATGTTTAGTCTGGTAGTGATGCTGATTTTGAAAAAAGCCGGTGGATTTTCCATTTTAGGAATCAGTGTTGCCGGAGGTGTGGCTCACAATATCGCACAGCTTGCAGCGGCAATGCTTGTAGTGAGCAACGCTCATTTGATTTATTATTTACCGGCATTATTAATTGGAGGAGCTGTCACTGGAACTTTAATTGGAATCACGGCAGCAAAAATCTGGGAGTGCTTGAAAATAGCAGGAAAAACAGCTCCCATCAATCATTAATTTTTTTGATTAAAGGTTAGAAAATGCTAACTTTTGATAGACGCTATAACTTATAACATTAAAAGGAGGAACCTATGAGCAAAAAGAATGAATTTCAGACAAAAGCACTGGCAGCTGTGATGACGGCATCTATGGTAACAGGAATGGCACCGGCATCCATTTATGCGGCAAGTGGAGAACAGGTGGCAAAGGATGGTACTTATACTCAGACCACACATGTAAAAGACGGTGATGGGGATGGATGGTCAGAGTATGATGTCAAAGTAAGTCTTACAGTAGAAAATGGAAAATTTAAAGATATTACTGTAACTCCATCAGAATCCTACAACGATGAAAGTAAAACTTATTTAAACTGGGCAGTTGATGAAAATACATCGAAACGTGTGGGAATCCGTACCAAACTATTGAATCAGAGTGCAACAGAAAGCACTATTAACAGTTGGGACACTGTATCGGGAGCGACATATACTTCAAAGGCAATCAAAGAAGCGGCACTTGCAGCAATTAAGAGTGCACCGGCAGCGGATGCGGAAGTAAAGATTGATACAACAGCGCTGGAAAGTGCAATTACAAAAGCAGAGGCATTACAAAAAGACAGCTATACAGAAGCTTCCTGGAATGCAATGCAGACTAAGTTAACAGCAGCAAAAGATGCACTGACAAAGAAAGAATCTCAGGATGCAGTGACAAAAGCAGCAAGTGAATTAGAGACAGCAATTTCAGGATTGGAAGCAGCACCGGTTACTCCAACAGAAAAAGTAGAATATGTTTTAATGAACATTCCGTATGCTGATTTCTATGCATCCGAATTAAATAACAGTGTAGCAGTTGACTCCGTTTCCTCCGCAACCTTAAACAAGACAAGAACAAGCAGTCTGGTAGGCGGTTCTTATCATGTAAGTCAGGGCGGAGAAGATATTACGGGTATTGTATTCCCTGTCAAAGTTCCAGAAGGAATGGATTTATCCAAATTCAAACAGATAACAGATTCTGATTCTGTAACAATTTCTGTAACAAACCGTGGACAGACAAAAGAAACAACTTATACCGGAAAAGATGCATTATTTGAAAATGCAAGTTATTCTTACTATGTACTTTCTGAAGCCCCATCTTACTATAAAGAAGCAACTGTAGATGCAGGCGGAAATGTAAGCTTTGGAAAAGTACAGGGCACAGTAAATAAAGTAAGTGGTGTAACAGGAGAATTTAAGACAACAAGCAAATATGGGGATTATCAGCTGAATTTAGATGGAATTACATTTGATACCGATGAAATCAGTGCAGTTGTATTTAGTACAAAAGAAGGTCATGACTATGGGATGCGTCATCTGGAAAATGTATGGAGAGGAAACGAAATTGCATGGTGCACCGGATTTACAACAAGTGTACATAACTGCCCGACATCATCTGCACACTATGTCCAGATGATGGGAGAAACCATTGATAAAGTAACTTATTACACAACAAAAGGCATCTATGAGATGGATTTAGATGATATTTATGTTCCGGTAAAAACATCGGCTGCTTTATCTGTAGATAATGCTTTCGTAAAGAGCGGAGAGACAAAAGTTAATTTTGAAAATCTGCCATCTGATTTTGATGCAGAGTACAGTGTAGAAGGACTGGATGCCAAAGTTGAAAACGGAGTACTGAAATTCAACAATGCAACAAAAGGAAAATACACTTTAGTTGTAAAAGATAAAAAAGGCAAATATGCAGACATGAGTGCAGATTTCATGCTTCAGACCGAAGATATGCCGGCTGTTTATAATGCAGAAAAAACTGCTCTTGTAACTGCAGATGAATTTAAGGCAGAAGATTTACAGGAATATGTAAAGAGCATTACAAGTGTATCTGTAAATGGAAAGAGCTATACAGCAAGCGGACGTGGCGCAACTGTTATTGTAAATGAAGATGGAAGTATTAAAACAGATGCAGCACCATTTGCAAATGGCGCAGGAGACTATAAGATTGTAGTAAGTGCAACTGGATATAAAGACTTAGAATTTACTTATACTGTATCAGCTTCTGAAGAGGAATACAAATATGTCTATGCAGGATTAAGCTGGGCAGAATACTGGGCATCCGAAGGAGTCTATCTTGCAGACGGAAGCAGTCTTACTTCTTCATCTGATGTAGCAGATAAAAAAGGTGAATTAGATAAAGGTGCATTTGATACCGTATCAAGAGCAACTGCAAACCACGGTCTGCACAGAGGAAGCTATCAGTGCACAGCAGTCATCTATGATACAGACGGAAAGGAATATCCGGTATCTTATTGGAATAGTTCTTCTGAAGCTGTTTTAACAGATGGAAGTGTAATTACCTTTAACAGAGGTGCAATTACTTATACAGAAAATGGTGTAGAAAAAACTGCAACCATGAAAGACTATGAAGTTAAAGGTATCAAGTATGTACCGGTTAAAGTAAAAACTGCAGATTATGATGAATTCTGCAAACAGTATCAGGTTGTTGAAAATGCGGGAACATTAGCAGGTGGTTTTTCTGAAAACAAACTGCAGGCTTATACAGAGACAGCAGAAGTAACCGATAAGACAAACGGCTTAAAAGAAGCAACCAAGAACGCAGATGGAAGCTTCAGCTTTGGTGCAAGAGCAACCGGAAGTGACTCAGGCTTAAAAGACAATGCGCTGAAAGTAGCAGAAGGAATTGAGCCAGAAGTAAGAGTAGCAAAAGAAACAAATGGTTCTTATGGAGAATTCTTAAGAGTAGACTTAAATGGAAACTATGGTGGACTGGGAGCTGGAATGTATGCAACCCGCTGGACCTACTATGGAAATGACAGTACCTATACAACAGCTCTTGCAAGCTATGGAACCAAGTTTGCAGCAGATAATTGGATGCATAAATCAATGGGAATTCAGCTTGGCTTAACAGAATCTCTTCGTTGCGAGTTACCAAAAGGAACAGACGGAACAGGATACTGGGAATTAACGGTATATGCAATGGGATATGAAGATTACACTTATAAATTCCAGGCAACGGAAGAAAACATTGTAAAACCAGAAACAGGTGAAATCACAACAACGGAGTTAGAAGCAGCAATCGCAAAAGCGGAAGCATTAAACAAGAGTGATTACACAAGTGAATCCTGGGCATCCATGCAGACAGAATTACAGGAAGCAAAAGAAGAACTGGCAGCAAAACACAGCCAGGCAACTGTTGACGAAGCAACCAGTCACTTAAATGCAGCTATTGAAGCACTTGTAAAAGCAGAGACACCGGCAGAAGTTGACACAACAGAACTTGAAAAAGTAATCGAAAGTGCAAAAGCATTAACAGAAGCAGATTACACAAGTGAAACTTGGAGTGCTTTAAAGACAGCACTTGAAACAGCAGAAAGTGCACTGGAAGCTAAGGAATCACAGGAAGCAGTCGATAATGCAGCAAAAGACTTACAGACAGCAATTGACGGACTTGAAAAGAAAACAGATGATTCTAAAGATGATTCCAACAAAGGTGAGGACAACAAAGATAATAACAATAAAAATAATAACACCACAAATACCAGTACAACCAATAAAGGTACTACAACAGGAACATCTACAACAAATAAAGGAACTACAGGTACAACTGCTACAACAAATAAAGGAACTACAGGTACAACTGCTACTACAAATAAAGGCACAACAAGCACAGGAACAACAGGAAGTAAATCTACAGGAACAACTTCTACAAGCAGCAATGCAAAAACTGGTGACCCGACAAGTATCTGGGGATGGATTAGTCTTGCAGTAACTTCTATGGGAGTTGGCGGATTTTCCTGGAAATCAAGAAAAAAATCAAGAAAGGATGAAGAAGAAAAGTAAAAATCAAGTCGAACGGATATAAGACTTGATGCGGATTCTCGCGAAGTATTTGTCTTGGTCGGAAGGCTTTTCGACCAGGATGAATACGATTGAAACAAGAAGCTCGGTTACTTGCAGCCGAGTAGTTCACAGTACAAGGTTGTTCTACTCCAAATAAAATAACCTCTGGAACTTAAAAAGCCGGATGTTTTCTCGATAAGAGAGCATCCGGCTTTGTTTTTTAGAGAAAATCCTTCACAGGTTCAAGGCTTCGATTTAGGATTCCATTGATATAAGCAATACAAGTTCCATAATTGGTAATTGGAATCCCTGCATCTTCGGCACATTTTAAGCGGTATTTCATTTCCCGCTCATTTAACATGCATCCTCCGCAGTGAACAATCATTCTATAGGAAGATAAATCCAGAGGAAATTCCGTTCCGCTTGTAAATTCAAACCGGACTTCTTTTTTGGTATAACTGCGAATCCAGTTTGGCAGTTTTACCGTTCCGATATCATCGCACTGACGGTGATGAGTACAGCCTTCTGAAATTAAAATACGGTCGTCATCCTCTAAAGAATCCAGTGCAGAAGCTCCATTTACTAAAGTCTCTAAATTTCCCTTATAGCGTGCAAATAAAATAGAAAATGAAGTCAGTAAAATGTCATCTGGTGTAACCGCAGATACTTTTTTAAAAACCTGACTGTCTGTAATTACCATTTTCGGCTTCTTTCCAAGTGAGTTTAATGTCTCTGCCAGTTCGGTTTCCTGTACGACAATAGCCGTTGCCTTTGCTTCTAAGATGTCACGAATGGTCTGTTGCTGAGGAAGAATCAGCCGACCTTTGGGTGCAGCAGAATCAATCGGAACAACAAGTACGACGAAATCCAGAGGCTTTAATAAATCGGCAACAATAGATTTTGGAGCAGTATCCTGCGGAAGTTGACGAGCAAGCAGTTCCTTTAATTCCTGAATGTGCTCCCCTGTTTTGGAACTGACAAAAATAGCCGTATCTGGAGCTGGAAGCTGTAAATCTTCTAAGTTACAGTTTGGACAGACATCGGATTTGTTTGCAACAATCACACAAGGGATTTCTTTTTCGTGGATTCTTTTTAAAATATCAGAATCTTCTTTTGTGATACCCAGAGAAGCATCAATTACAAGGACGGCAATATCGGTTTTATTTAAAATCTGATACGCTTTTTGAATACGCAGTGCTCCAAGTTCTCCTTCATCGTCAAGTCCTGGAGTATCAATGATAACGACCGGACCTAAAGGAAGCAGTTCCATCGATTTTAAAACAGGGTCGGTAGTCGTTCCAAGTACATCGGATACAATCGCATAATTTTGTCCGGTAATGGCATTGATCAGGCTTGATTTTCCTGCATTTCGTTTCCCGAAAATGCCGATGTGAGTGCGGTTTGCCGAAGGGGTTTGATTTAAATTTGTCGTCATAAGCTCTCCTTTTTGGACTTTAGACGTGTCTGATTCTCCATCTACTACGTTAGCGTCGCTCACCGTAGAACCCACTACGCTTCGTTCCGCTGCCTTGTATATGAAGAATCATCCTACGTCAATAAAATGGAAAATACGTAAAGTTAGAATCGGAAATCATTTCCTGTTCCATTTTCAATATCTTTTAAGTGTTCCACTACAAGATTGCGGATTTTTTCTTTTGGGATATTGACGATTTCTTTTTCAATTAAGGCATCACCGACGGCTTTGGTTTCCGGGGAAGCATAGTCGACCAGATATTCTTTTAAGGTCATTAAGGCATTTGGGTGACAGCAGTTTTGAATCTGCTGGTTTTTACAAAGCGACATGAAACGGTCTCCAGTACGGCCTTCTCGATAGCAGGCAGTACAGAAACTTGGAATATAGTCCATATCTATCAGCCATTTTACCACTTCATCGAGACTTCTGGTATCGCTGACATCAAACTGTGCAGAGCTTTCATCTTCCGGTTCTTCTTCTGCGTAACCGCCGACACTGGTACGGGAACCGCCACTAATCTGAGAGATACCAAGGTGAAGCACACGCTCTCTGCATTTCTGGCTTTCTCTTGTGGAGACAATCATTCCGGTATAAGGGACTGCAATACGGATACAGGCTACGATTTTTGCAAAAGTATCATCACTGATTCCATTTGTAAAAGAAGAAGCGTCGATATCATCCGCATTACGCAGACGAGGCACACTGATGGTATGAGGACCGACACCGAATCTTGCTTCAAGATGTTCGGCATGCATTAACAGTCCGGCAAATTCATAACGGTATTTATCAAGACCGAATAAGACACCAAGACCGACATCGTCAATTCCACCTTCCATTGCACGATCCATCGCTTCAGTATGATAGTTGTAGTCATGTTTTGGTCCGGTTGGATGAAGTTCCAGATAGCTTTCTTTGTGGTAGGTTTCCTGGAATAAAATATAAGTTCCGATACCGGCTTCTTTTAATTTACGATAATTTTCTACGGTAGTAGCGGCAATGTTGACATTGACACGGCGGATGGCTCCATTTTTGTGTTTGATGCTGTAAATGGTTTTGATACATTCCAGAATATATTCAATCGGGTTATTTTTCGGGTCTTCTCCAGCTTCAAGAGCAAGACGCTTGTGTCCTAAATCCTGCAAAGCGATAACTTCTTTTCGGATTTCATCCTGAGTCAGTTTCTTTCTTGGGATATGTTTATTTTTTGCATGATAAGGACAGTAAGTACATCCATTGATACAGTAGTTGGAGAGATAAAGCGGAGCAAACATAACAATACGGTTTCCATAGAAGTCTTTTTTGATTTGCTCTGCCAGGTGATAGATTTCCTGGTTTTTTTCCTCAGATTGACAGGCAAGTAAAACAGAAGCTTCACGGTGAGTCAGACCTTTTCTTAACTTTGCTTTTTCAAGAATCGAGTCGATTAATGCTTCATTATTTTTATTCTCGTCTGCATAAGCAAGAGTTTCTAAAATTTCCTCATGGTTAATAAATTCATCCGCAATTGTGGATGCCGGATTGTAAGTATACATTTTTAATTCCTCCATATAAAATGATAGTGATTAACTTTTGGTGTAGATTGTTTTACTACTGACGCCGGGCAACATTCCGATTTTTCCGGAAAGAGAACTAATGATATCATTTGGAGCATCAAGGGCGACACTGATAATGGAAATATTTTTTTCCCGGTAAGGGACTCCCATTCGTCCAATGATATAAGAACTATACTGGCTGAGCAGATGATTGAGTTTTTCAACAGAATCATGAGAAGTAAGAATAATTCCAAGTAAAGCAATTCTGGTGTCCTGCATGTTAAAAAATCCTCCTTTCTTTGACAATAAAAGAACAAAAAAAAATCTGCGCAAAAGCGCAGACAGACGAGTCAATGATACAGAATTATACACATTGATGCCTTCTTGCGCAGGAAAAACCTTAACAATCAGTAATAATGTCAGAAATAGTATAACACAAAACTGGTGAAAAAGTAAATGATATTGTGAAAATAAATACAAATTGATAAATTTTAAGAAAATAATTGTGCAAAATGTGAAAATGGTGTATAATATAATCACTGTAACACAGAAGAGGTGGAAAAAGTAATTTAAAATATAAAAAACAAGGAGGTATTGTATGTTAGACCAGTCATACTACGAAGTGGCGGACAGAATCATTGAAAAATATGGTAAAAAACCGTCATCACTCATTCCTGTTATGCAGGACATTCAGGCAGAGTACCGCTATCTGCCGGGAGAACTTCTTACTTATACCGCAAAACAGATTGGAGTAACCGAAGCAAAAGCTTACAGTGTTGCAACTTTCTATGAGAACTTCTCTTTTGAGCCAAAAGGAAAATATGTGATTAAAGTCTGTGACGGAACCGCCTGTCATGTGCGTAAATCCATGCCGATTCTGGAGGAATTG
>JAIIAN010000350.1 GCA_022717655.1 Bacillota bacterium
GGGTGTGACTGGTCTGATCACCGCTACCGATATTATTGCCCAGTGTGTTCGCTGGTACCTGGCTTATGCCCTGAGCCTGCGTAATCTGGAGGAAATGATGACTGAGCGCGGTATTGTCGTTGATCATTCCACTCTCCATCGCTGGGTTATCCGCCTGGTGCCGTTGCTGGATGAGGTCTTTCGCCGACATAAGCGCACAGTCGGTCGGCGATGGCGTATGGATGAAACCTACATCAGAATCAAAGGTCAGTGGAAGTATCTGTACCGCGCAGTGGATACCGACGGCCAGAGCATCGACTTTTTGCTTACCGCCAGACGGGATGCGGCAGCAGCGCTGCGCTTCTTCCGCAAAGCTATCCGTAACCACGGCGAGCCTGAAGTGGTGACGATAGATAAAAGCGGCGCGAATACTGCTGCTCTGGCCACGCTCAATGCCGACAACCCTGAGAAAGAAGCCATTACCATCAGGCAAAGCAAGTATCTGAATAACCTGATTGAGCAGGACCACCGCAATATCAAACGCAGGATACGTCAGATGCTGGGATTCAAATCATTTCGCCGTGCACAGACCCTGCTGGCAGGTATTGAGTTAATCCACATGATACGCAAAGGGCAGTATCAGCATCTGCAAGGTGATGGATTGTCACCGGCAGAACAATTTTATCTGTTGGCTGCCTGAAAAACAGTCAGTGCAACTTCTGCCGCCCCTTTGCCATTAATGCGACAGAACCCTTCTGAAGGTATTAAACGCGATAAACATACCGATAGTTAAGTGGTTATCAACCATCAACCTGCCACTTATCCAGAGAATAACAGTTTGATCGCAAGCGGCGATAAACGAGACCACACCACCAAAGAAAAGATCCATTCGTGTCAGACGAATGCCGGTATTGATCTTATCCGAAGGTTGTGCTGGTATGAGAATAGCTACCATTACAACCTGCGCTGCCCCCGCCAAACATCCCACCGATAGCATTACCGATAGAACCCCACATACCCGCGCCACTTACATGGCTTAATTCATTTTCATTCAGTTCACGCATAATTATTTTTCCTTGCAATAGTGAGCAAAAGGTATACCCATAATATCCATAGACTTTTTCCATATCATTTCACCATCCGTGTATGAAATGTTTTTTACGCCAAATTGCGCAAAATCCTTCTCGTTGTACGTAGACAGGCCTGTGTCTGGATCGCCAATATTTTCTTTTTGCCCACAAAGTGGCATCATCCATGACACATTTATTTTGTTATAGAATAATTTATCGGTTTTTCTTATTTCGGAGAAAATTTTATCTGTTATAGCCGGATCCGACGTTCTTGCCCCATCAACCGTAGTAATTAACTTACTGTCATCTGAATTGGGCGAGCCATGAAAACCAATAATTGAACCATAATTAATAATTTTATTTCTTGCTGCAGGGAAAAGATAGTTAGCACAGGAAGAAAGACAAAGTCGTCTCACTTCAATGCTAATCCCCCTATCATAAATAATACGACCGATATTAATTGCTGTTTCAATATCGCCACCACCACTGTTAATTGATATCGTACGGACAGGAATCAGGCTATTTTCTATTATTTCTGATAGTACTTTGTCATCGTTTTTAGAAATATTCCCATCCACATACAACGTATCAAATACAAGATGAGTGGACAATTTTTCGTTAAGCCCTTGCTTCACAATAATCTGATTCGATAGTTGATATAAAATATCTCTGCTGGCTTTTTTGAAGTGGTATGTATGGTAGGAATAAATAGCAATAGCACCGATTGTCACTATTAATAATGTCCATAATATGTACTTCATTATAATCTTCACGAAAAATGCCTTTTAGTGTAAAGTCATGTAAATTTATCAGCAATAAAGAGAATATAAATGCAATTTTTGTATCAAAATGTAAATCAGTGCTGTTTAATGTAAATTAGACAAAACCAATGAGGATGTGCCTGTTAAACCAAAGAGAGGAGATCGATAGAGCGCTTATTATTTCTTTTCTTTGTTTCATCCTTACATATTGAGGTGAACCGTTTTTGTTTAAGAAAACGGACTTTTGCTCAATTGCCGGAGAAGTTGATTCATAATCCTGGTAATTCCCTGCCAAAGCAGTTCTGAATAACCCACCGAGGTTCATACTATAAATGCAGATCCCGTCACCTCCTGACCGGACAATCACGTGTAGTTAACTGAATCTGGCTAGTAAGAAAGAACTGGGCTGATATGCTGTATTGATGCTAAAAATACAATTATAATT
>JAIIAN010000351.1 GCA_022717655.1 Bacillota bacterium
CTCTTCTCTAGTAACTGGAAGAATGTCTAATAATTTACTGGTACATTTTCCAGGGGATGCTTCCTTAATCGGAAGTATTGTTTCCGTTCATCTTGATGAATGTCGCGGATTTTATTATATGGGAACAAAGGTAGGCTAAAAGAAATGGGATTGAAGATAAAAGATGTAGAGGTATCATCCTTATCACCGATGATGCAGCATTATGTAAAGACCAAAAAAGAAAATAAGGATTGTATTTTGTTTTATCGTCTGGGTGACTTTTATGAAATGTTTTTTGAGGATGCAGAGGCAGTTTCAAAAGAATTAGAGCTGACGCTGACCGGAAAAGACTGTGGATTAAAGGAAAGAGCCCCGATGTGTGGAGTTCCGTTTCATGCAGCAGATACCTATATTAACCGCCTGGTGGAAAGAGGGTATAAAGTTGCTATCTGCGAACAGGTAGAAGACCCGAAAACTGCAAAAGGCATGGTAAAAAGAGAAGTAGTCCGTGTCGTGACACCAGGAACAAACTTAAATACACAGGCTTTGGATGAAACCAAAAATAACTACATTATGGCGATTGTCTATCTTTCTAATCGTTACGGAATTGCAATTGCAGATGTGACAACAGGTGATTTTATGGTAACCGAAGTGGAAAAATCAAGAACACTTCTGGATGAAATTTATAAATTTTCACCAGCTGAAATTATCTGTAATGAGTCCTTTTATATGAGCGGAGTGGATTTGGATGAATTAAAAAATCGTCTGAATATCTGTATGAATCCACTCGAAGGCTGGTATTTTGATGATGAATTATGTGTAAGAACCATAAAAGAACATTTTCATGTCAGTGCATTAGAAGGGCTTGGATTAAAAGATTTTGCCTGTGCGACGATTGCAGCAGGCGCGCTTTTAACCTATCTTTTAGAAACACAAAAAACCCCGCTTGACCATCTGCGTGCAATTACTCCTTATGCGACAGAACGTTATATGATTATTGACAGTTCGACCAGACGAAATCTGGAACTGACAGAAGCACTGAGAGAAAAAGTAAAAAGAGGTTCCCTTTTGTGGGTGCTTGATAAAACAAAAACCGCAATGGGAGCTAGAATGTTACGTTCCTTTATTGAACAGCCTTTGATTGATGAACATGCGATTAATGACCGTCTGGATGCAATTGAAGAGATTAATAAGCGGGAAATGGACCGTGAAGAAATAAGAGAATACTTAAATCCAATTTATGATTTAGAGCGTTTGGTTGGAAAAATCAGTTATCAGTCGGCAAATCCAAGAGATTTAATTGCATTTAAATCTTCCATTTCCATGCTTCCTTACATAAAAGGACTGGTAAAAGAATTTAAGAGCGAAGAGATGCAGTCCATTCATGAAAATATGGATGACCTGCAGGATTTATTTGAACTTTTAGAGGCATCGATTATAGAAGAACCACCGCTTGCGATGAAAGAGGGTGGTATTATTAAAGATGGCTATCATGAGCAGGTAGACAATTTTAGACAGGCAAAGACAAAAGGAAAAACGTGGCTTGCGGAACTCGAATCTTCGGAACGTGAGAAAACCGGAATTCGTACGTTAAAAATTAAGTACAACAAAGTATTTGGATATTATCTTGAAGTGACCAATTCGTTTAAAGATATGGTTCCGGACTACTATACCAGAAAACAGACTTTGACAAATGCAGAGCGCTATATTACTCCACGGTTAAAAGAACTAGAAGATATGATTCTAGGAGCAGAAGATAAGCTGTATGCATTAGAATATGAAATTTTTTCCGGCATCAGAAATAAAATCTTTCAGGAAGTGGAGCGGGTACAGAGAACCGCAAAAGCAATTGCAAGATTAGACAGCTATCTTTCTTTAGCACTTGTGGCATCGAGAAATAACTATGTTCGTCCGAAAATCAATACAAGAGGAATCATTGATATTAAAAATGGACGTCATCCGGTTGTAGAACAGATGATTCCAAATGATATGTTTATTCCAAACGATACTTATCTGGATAATGCGAAGAATCGTGTATCGGTTATCACAGGACCAAATATGGCGGGAAAATCGACCTATATGCGTCAAACAGCGTTGATTGTATTAATGGCTCAGATTGGTTCGTTTGTGCCGGCAGAAAAGGCAAATATCGGGATAGCAGACCGTATTTTTACAAGAGTAGGGGCATCGGATGACTTGGCAAGCGGTCAAAGTACCTTTATGGTGGAAATGACAGAGGTTGCCAATATTTTACGAAATGCAACCTCAAAAAG
>JAIIAN010000352.1 GCA_022717655.1 Bacillota bacterium
GACCATCTATGGGTAAAACAGCGTTTGTATTAAATATTGCCCAGTATATGGCGTTTCGGAAGGATGTTACAGTTGCAATTTTCAGTTTGGAAATGTCAAAAGAGCAGTTAGTCAATCGTCTGCTGTCTCTTGAATCAAAAGTAGATTCTCAGAATATTCGTACAGGTAATCTTGAGGATGAAGAATGGGCAAAACTGATTGAAGGTGCAAATATTATTGGTTCTTCCAATATGATTATAGATGATACCCCCGGTATCTCAATATCAGAACTGCGTTCAAAGTGTAGAAAATATAAGCTGGAACATAATCTTGGAATTATCTTTATTGACTATTTACAGTTAATGACGGGCAGTGGAAAGAGAAGTGAATCAAGACAACAGGAAATCTCGGATATTTCCCGTTCATTAAAAGCATTAGCGAGGGAGCTGAATGTGCCGGTAGTAGCATTGTCTCAGCTTAGCCGTGCCGTAGAACAGCGTCCGGACCATCGTCCAATGCTTTCAGATTTGCGAGAATCTGGAGCAATTGAGCAGGATGCCGATGTTGTTATGTTTATTTATCGTGATGATTATTACAATAAAGATTCAGAGAATAAAAACATAGCAGAAATCATTATCGCAAAACAGAGAAATGGTCCGATTGGAACAATTAATCTGGTATGGCTGCCGAACTATACAAAGTTTGTAAATATGAAAAAATAACCAAAAAACTGCGGAGCTTTTTTAGTTCCGCAGTTTTTTTGCAAGCATTTCCGGATTAGAAGCATGATTGAGTGCTTCCTGCCGGTCAATGATACCTTGTTGATAAAGCCGTAATAGGCTGTTGTCCATGGATAACATTCCGTTCGCAGAAGAAGAGTAAATTAATCCGTCAATCTGATGGACTTTATTATCTCGTATCATGTTTTTAATTGCCGGAGTGGTGTTCATAATCTCAAAAGCCGGTGTCAATCCTCCAGAGAGATTCGGGACAAGCTGTTGGGAGACAACTGCCTGAAGGACAGAAGAAAGCTGAACCGCAATCTGTCTTTGCTGGTTCGGTGGGAATACATCAATGATTCGGTCAATGGTATTTGCCGCACCTAGAGTATGCAAAGTAGAAAAGACCAGATGTCCGGTTTCGGCAGCTGTCATGGCAACTGCCATTGTCTCGTAGTCACGCATTTCTCCAAGCAGGATAACGTCGGGGCTCTGTCTAAGAGAAGCACGCAGAGCGGTGATATAGTTTTCTGTATCGGTACAGATTTCACGCTGGCTTACGATGCTTTTTTTATGGCTGTGAAGAAATTCAAGCGGGTCTTCGAGGGTGATGATATGTTTTTCCATGTTGCTGTTAATTGCGTCAATGATACAGGCAAGCGTAGTAGATTTTCCACTTCCGGCAGGACCGGTGACAAGAACCAGACCCTTGTTCTGATTTCCAAGGTCAATGATTTCCGGTGGAATTCCAAGGTCAGACGGATTTGGAAGATGGAAGGTGATAACCCGGATGACGGTCGCCATAGAACTTCTCTGCATGTAGGTGTTGACACGAAAACGGGAAAGACCGGGAACTGCAAAGGAAAAGTCATCATCTCCCGTTTTTAAAAAGTGGGAGATATCACGATTTCCGGCAAGTTTGTAAATTTCACGAATCAACGTTTCAGTCTCTTCCGGCATGACACGTTCTGAAGTCAGTTCAATTAACTGACCGCTTTTTTTACAAGAAAGAGGAAGCCCTGCTACAATAAAAAGGTCAGAAGCTCCAAGTTCTGTTGTCTCTTTTAAAAAGGTAAGTGCGTCCATGTTTGTATTCCTTTCTTGACTTAGTTATCTCCAGGATAGACAGGCAGGTTATCATCAGCTTCCCATGTCTGTGTATTGGCCAGTTTCCAGGTTTCAATCTGATAAAAAGACTCTCCTTTTTGGACTTCAGAATTTAAAAGAAGTACCACCTGCAGAGTTTGATGCTCGTTTACTTTGATTTCATAAGCAACCTGGTCTTTGGATGGAAAGGAAAGTCCATCAAGACTGGTTAGATTCTGCTGGACCTGTTCAAGATAGTTAGAAGAATCGGAAGATTGATAAGTTGCTTCAAGGATGGAATCAATGCGGGCAATCTGTTCGTTTGCCAAATTTTCAGCCTCATAGACTTTCTTCGTATGAGCAGTGTTTTTTTGAACCAGCTTATTATCTGCATTTGCACTGACAAAGGAAAGTACTGCGAAAGTCAGCAGACATAAAATGACAAAAATCAATAAAATAG
>JAIIAN010000353.1 GCA_022717655.1 Bacillota bacterium
CTTCCTGTCTTTCTTTTGAAGTCTTTTATTTTTATTTGACTACTTTGTTCAAACCTCTTAAAAATTGCCTCCAGATAACTCTCTACTACTACTTTGTTCTCTATTTGACCTTTTTTGATTTTCCAAACTTCTTTTATTTCAGACCATTTTATTTCTTTCGTTTCTTTTTTTGTCAAAATTAAAAGAGTTTTTTGCCTTTTTTGATTTCTTCCAATTTTAATGAAATATCTGAATTTTATTCCTTCTTTTGTAATAAATAGATAATCTTCAAATCGTTCTATTGTTTCCCACAAATTCTTTTGTGTCGGATTTAACTGTAAGTTTTTTACACTCTCCATTCGTTCCCGATACGTCCGGCAACGCTTTGCATCCAGACTTAATTCTTCTGTATTATAAATTCCTCTGACATAAGGCAGATAAGAATGAACGGAAGCTCTTGAAAGCCCTGTAATTTTCATAATCTCCGGAATTGTCTTTCCCTGTTCATGCAGTTGATTCACCTCCATACAGATATCCGAAGTAAAAATGCCTGCAGTAATCAGTAATTTCCGAAGTTTTAATAACGTCATATTTAATTCTCCTGCCAGAGAACGTAAGGAGTCTGCATTTTCATACGCATCTTTTACGTCCTCGAGCATTTTTTGAAATTGTTCTTCCAGATTGTGCTCCGGATTTTTTCTTCGTCTTCCCATTGTTTTTCCTCTATTTCTTAAGCGGATATTCCCTGCTTATTTAAATTTAGGTCAAATTGAAGCAGGAGGCTTACTTGATTCGGTTAAATTCTTCTTCACACCGTTCAAGCACCGCCGAAATCACCTGGTCCATATCATAATATTTATATTCTCCAAGCCGTCCCCCAAAAATTACCTGTGTTTCGTTTTCTGCCATTTCTTTATATCTGGCATAGAGTGCTCCATTTTTTTCATCATTTACTGGATAATATGGCTCATCCCCTGGCTTCCATTCGGAAGAATACTCTCGGCTGATAATGGTTTTTGGAATCTCTTCTCCCTTTTCATCTTTTCCAAATTCAAACCATTTGTGCTCGATAATACGAGTCCACGGAGTTTCCCGATCGGTATAATTTACTGCTGCATTTCCCTGAAAATTCGGTTTATCCAGAGTTTCGGTTTCAAAGCGCACACTGCGGTATTCCAGATATCCCAATTCATAACCAAAATAAGCATCAATCGGACCAGTATAGATCACTTTTTTTGCAAGTGCATCCAGTTCTTTTTTCTGTTTAAGATAATCGGTATTTAAGCGCACTTCAATTCCATCTAACAGATTTTCAACCATTTTTGTATATCCACCCATCGGAATTCCCTGATAGAGTGCATTAAAATAGTTATTATCAAAAGTCAGACGCACCGGCAGACGTTTAATGATAAACGCCGGCAGGTCTTTGCAGTCTCGTCCCCACTGTTTTTCGGTATAACCTTTAATCAATTTTTCATAGATGTCACGACCAACTAAAGAAATCGCCTGTTCTTCGAGATTTTTGGGTTCTCTACTGATTTCTCTTCGCTGTTCTTCAATTTTCGTCTGCGCTTCTTCCGGAGTCACCACACCCCACATCTTATTAAAGGTATACATATTAAATGGAAGCGAATACAATTCTCCTTTATAATTTGCCACCGGGCTGTTCGTAAAGCGGTTAAATTCGGCAAACTGGGTTATGTAATCCCAGACTTTTTTATCATTTGTATGAAAAATATGCGCACCATATTTGTGGACATGGATTCCTTCCACTTTTTCCGTGTAAATATTACCCGCCACATTGGGACGCTTGTCGATCACCAGAACCTTTTTCCCTCTGTCAGCCGCTTCTCTTGCGAACACGGCTCCGTACAGGCCGGAACCGACGACCAGATAATCGTATTTCATAGTTTCTATATGTTTCCTTTCTCACAGACACATTAGATACATTTCTGTACTAATATGATTCCCGTTTTGCGTTACTGCTGCGTAGCAGCCTTTTCCCCGAAGACACGCTTCAGTACAAGCAGTGTCGCCAGTGTCAGCAGAATACCGATCACCAGACAGATCACCACATTCTGTACAAATCCGGCAATGATATAGGTCACGAACGAGATTGCCGCCACAGTCAGTACATAAGGTACCTGGGTGGACACATGGTTGATATGATTGCACTGTGCTCCTGCGGAAGCCATGATCGTGGTATCGGAGATGGGAGAACAATGGTCACCCATAACAGCACCTGCCAGACATGC
>JAIIAN010000354.1 GCA_022717655.1 Bacillota bacterium
TTGGGATGTAATGGAAACTATCGCTGATGAATCTACATGGCAGAATCAGAACGGAAAATTCTAATAAATTTTAATAAAAGTCCTCCTTCAAAAATAGTAAGGGGGACTTTTATCATATGTTTTTAACAGAAAATATTGTTCTCATTGTATCGAATATCCTTATCGTTAAATCAATTAAAACAGGTGAAATCTCAATTCATGTTTACAGGATTAATGAAAAATAGTGAAAAAATAGTGAAAAATTAATGGAAAAAAGCTTTTCTTTTGGATATAATAATATCTGGAAGGAAGGTTTTTATGATTAAAGTAACATTAACGAACGAGATTTTAAGATATATTACAGAAATTGAGCAGAACAGATATAAAGTATCGTCAGTGAAACTGTCCTCAACAGTTATGAACAGGCTTCGTAAAAATTCAAAGAAAAAAAGTTCTTATGCCTCGAATAAAATCGAAGGGAATCCTTTGTCTGAAAAACAGGTGGATGAAGTGATAGAAAGTGATGAAAGAATGCATTATCTGAAGCCAGAACAGGAAATCCGTAATTACTTTCTGGCGTTAAATTATCTCGAGGAAAAGGTAAATAAAGATGAAAAATTTTCTAAGAAGCTAATTTTAGATGTGCAGAAACTGGTGGAAAAGGGGGCTTCCAAAGAAAAAATTGGACTCAGAGGACCTATGCCACCGGGAGTCTTATTTGCTGTGTATGATTCTAAGACAGGAAATCCTGACTATATTCCACCAGAATATTGTGACATCCAGGGGCTATTGGATGAGTTAATTGAGTATGTAAATACTACAGATGATCATCCTTTGATTGTGGCAGCAGTTGTACATTACCAATTAGTGACCATACATCCGTTTGAAGATGGCAATGGCAGGACAGCCAGATTGTTATCAGGTTACATTATGGATTTGAATGGATATGGATTTAATGGAATCGGATCATTAGAGGAGTATTTTGCATACGATATTGATGAATATTATGAATCCATCCAGATGGGACTTCCTGCATTGTATTATTCTGGAAGGGCAAATCCGCCGCATCCAGAGATTTGGATTAATTACTTTTTGCGTATGGTTAAACTTTATTCCAACAAAGTTTGTGATTTACAGTTAGCTTCCGAAGAAGAAGATATTGCTGGAGGTCTATCTTTTCTGAAAGGGAAGGAAAAGGAACTGTTACAATTTTTGATTAAAAGTTATCGAGGAGAATTTACTCCAATTGAAGTCAGCAGGGAATTGTCAGTAACAAATAAGACGATTATTAACAGACTGGCGGTATTGGTGAAAAATGGATTTGTGATTCCTATATTGGTCAACAAGAGAATCCGATCTTATGAATTAAGCGAATTTACCAGAAATCATGAAAAAGAAATTATGAAAGTTATCAGGTGATTAATTATGGAATCAGTGCCCAGATGAAGACATTTATTGACCGTACTTATCCTATTTGGCAGCATCTTGGTAAAAAAGAGGTTTGCGATATAATATCGGCTGGTATGGGTGAGGACATTATTGAAAGATCGCTTGGTGATCTGAATGGCTTTGAAGAGCATCTGGAAGAATACAGGATTGCAGGAAAGATATATGCAACAAATGTGATGGAGGCTGGATTGGTCAAGAATCAGAGTGTTTTTAAAGAGGCTTATAATATGGGATATTCTATTTAATCGGAAGTTGACGGAGGTAATGAAATGTTTGAAGAATTAGGAATTAGTTTTGGCACAGCACTTATTATTTTGCTTGTGTTGTATTTTATTGTTAAGTGGGCTGTCAAAAACGGAATAAAAGAAGCCTATAGGGATATTAAAGGGAAAGTCACTACCGAAGATATTGAGGCAGAAGAAATATTTAATGAAGAAGAGGAATAGATAAATCTAGGAAGTTATTATGATAAGAATAGTACAAAAAGCAGATATAACTAAAGTAGCAGACATATGGCTGGATACTAATATAAAGGCACATAATTTTATTTCTGCGCAATACTGGGAAAGTAATTATGAGATGGTAAAAGAAATGCTGTTACAGGCGGAGGTCTATGTATGTGAGAGTAATGGGGGAATACAGGGATTCATAGGCTTAAACGGTGATTATATTGAAGGGATTTTTGTCTGTGATAGATTGCAGTCGCAGGGCATAGGAAAACTTTTGCTGGATTTTGTAAAGGAAAGCAGAACGCAATTAAGTTTAAATGTGTATCAGAAAAACGGGGGAGCGATACATTTTTA
>JAIIAN010000074.1 GCA_022717655.1 Bacillota bacterium
ATCTGCTCTGACTCCTTCATGTATTCATATTTCATTCTTTTCTCGCCTCGTTTCTATTTCTAACTGTTGTAAAAATCATTTTTATGCCGGCTAAAAAATGTCCTTACATATATTCAAAAGATGAAGGGCATAAATACAGGCTCTTGATGAAAATTTTTTATTTTTTCCTGTCCAAAATACCCTTACATAAAACGAAACGCTGAAAGGCATTTTTACAGCCCCCTGAGGAAAACTTTTTTATTTTTTCGATTAATTAAGTATTTGAAAATAAAAAAACACTCACCTATCCAGGTAAATGCCTTATCAAAATTTTCTTATTTTGTTATCTGTGACGCTTACTCAGAAACGCTTGCGTGTCTGCTAAAATGTAATTGCCAACAATTATATTTTCATGTGGGTATGGGAACGTAATCCCTATCAAGTCTGCTACTCGTAAGTAATACAAAATTGTCAAAATGACAATACTGTAATACACGGGTGGATCTTGCTCTGGTTGTAACGTATTAATTTATACTATAATAGGCCCAAATGGGCACTTTCACCATTTGAGCCTATATATTATATGTCTTTTGGATAATAGCTTAAAAAGTAGCTGTCTAGACGGTATGTTTTTATCATAGAATTAATTTTATTGAAACCACAAACAATTCATTATTTCTATACACACAATAATTCGCTTGTTCTTCCGAAATTATCTAAATAAATATAACATCTTTGTGCACTATAAATTATCATAGTATGATTGGCGATACATATCTTGTTATAACGAATTTATCACTTCTTTTAATTTAGGTCTATTTTCTGGCTTCTCATCCAGCATTTCCATTAAGATAATTTTCAAATCATCATCTAAACCCTCAATTTCATCAAGACAATCCAAATCACTAATTACAGAACCTGATAATATATACAGTATTGTCTTTGCTAAAGAATAAATATCAGCTTTTTCCCAATCAACTCCAATACCTATATTAGCTTTTAACACTTCTGGAGCAAAAAACTGGTTTGTATTTTGGTTATGAACTTTTCTCTCGACATTTTGAAATACAGTAAATGCAGCATCTGACGAATCTTTTGTACAATCAAACTTCGCCAACAATGGTTTGTACTTACCTCTAATATTGAAAATGTAAAAAGCATCAGGATTAATATTTCTATGATATAACGGAATATCATAATTATGTATTGACTCAATTCCTCTACACAGTCCAGCAATAATATCCATTTTCTGTTCCATGTCAATACTATTAACAAATCTATCAGAAAGGCGAATTGGTCTATTGGGCAAAGAGTAAACTTGAAATTTATAATCTCCATTGCTACCTATAATATTTTCAGTCTGCCTTATTACATTAGATGGATCCTCAAGATTATCTTCCCAAAGTTTGTTTATAATATCAATGTCGCGCCTTTGATAATGACTAATGCTATCGATATCACTTGAGAAGATATAATATGCTACCTTTCCTTTTCGTTCTTTTACAAATAATGATTTCCCCGTTTCTAGTAGCAAACCCATTTTTCCGACAATTTGTTTAGGAACAGCAATGTAATCTCGAATCGGTGCTAATGTACTATCATACTTTTTTTCTTCTCCATAATATACACATAAAAAATCATGAAAAGCCCCCACTACACGCAAGCAATTTTCCTTATTAGGAAGATATTTTCCCTCAAAAGATATATTTTCATGTGAACTCTCACTACCAAATCCATAAAGATAACGAATAAATGTTTTAAGTTTCCTTCTCACAGTATCTTCATATGCTATACTTTTTATAAATGAATATTTTAATAACATTTCCGCAAATTCTAATTCTCTGCCAGAACACAAATCAATAATAATATTTTTGTAATTTATTACGGATGCTGGTTGCTTAATTTCAGCTATTATCTGTTCCTTTATAGCTGAAACATCCATATCCAAATAGCCCTCTTGTTGTTTCCGTTTTCTTGCTTCTTTGTCAAGGGCAAAAGCTTCAAAAGCCATTCTTATCTTATGAGCGAAATCCATGTAATCTACTTTTAGATTTTTTTCAGCCTCATAAAATTTCCTAAATAATTTTTCATTTTTAGTATGCTCATACACAAAAGAGAAATTGCCAATAGGTATCTTATCCTCTTCAATTTGCAAATATACCATAATATCACCCCTTTATATTTTGGTGTCCATTCTATTTGAAAGATTTGCCTTCATCTCATTAATTGCTTCTTTAGACTCTGTATAATACCCCGTTTCCTGTCTAAATCCTTTGTCAGGGTCTCCTTTGAATGAAAGCCAATTAAAACTGGTAATAACCATATACTCATTGTCTTTTATCAATACCTTTTCGTGCGTATTGCTTAATTTTACTAATAAAAGTTTATCACCATATTTCTTCTTTTGAATATCTTTCAGTCTTTGCAAAATTCTTCTATCACTATCTTCTTTTTTACTAATACCATACCCTATTATTACTCGTGTTCTTCTTTGCAATGCACTTTCTATACGTCCTAGAATTTCGTTATTCAATCCTCCAGATTTAATCCATGGAGATACAATAACAACCGTATTTTGTGCGTTATCCAAAGCATCTAAAAGCAAAGGTCTATGATCATATGTAGACAAGATTCTGTCAGCACTTTTCCTTTCATTCTTCATCTCATCTATTTTCTTTTCTAGAAAACGAATTCTTTCTGTTGCCGATTCTTTCTGTTTCTCGTCATTAACATCGTCGCTATTTTTAATAACATCGAGCTGTGTTGTTAAGTTAGATATTTCACGTTCAAGTGCAGAATTCTTATAAGGAAATGATCTTGCACTTTCTATTATTTCCTGTGGCAATACACTTATTAATGAATTATCTTCTTCAGCCTCTAAAATATCATTACTATCAAAATCAAGAACATGAGAATTGTTATTATACTGCTTTTGTAAAGCAATACTATAGTCATCATTACGTGTTGTTCCATCAAAAACCTGAAATTCTATATCCTCCGATTTATTCATAAACACGAGAACATTTACCTTTTTATACTCAACATACGTCTTTGTTACACGTGATATTTCCTGTAAATCCCCCTCCAACTTGTCTTGTTCATATGCATGATTCTTCTTGAAAAAATTTATAGCACGCTTAACTTCCTCATACTCCAACGAATCAAGCGTAGGTTTTTCAACAGTAGTATTAATCGATTTTATTTCAAAACTACGTAATTCCTTCGATGTATACAGTTTCCTCGTATCAAGATAAACATTACCCAGAAGACCATCTACATATAACGCATATTCAATATCCTCTGGAACAATGGTTGCTGCCTCTTTTAAGGCCTCTTCACCTTTATCTGTAAGTTTTAATTTTGAGTAGAAAATATCAACCGTAATTAGGTTATTTTTTCTTAAAACAGCAACAGCATTATTTACAGCAGTCTTGTTTACACCAAGGAAATTACAAATATCCGAAATGTCATCTATTCCTGACGATATAAATTTTAAAATAAATTCCTGCAAGACTGATAACTTCTTTGGTTTTAACATTGTAAGTATAGTTTCCATATGCCATTGTGGAATTCCTGCTTCATAATACTTTACAAGTGTTGAATTTGGTATGGAATTCGCTTTTAATTTTGCAAGTTCTTCTATCGTCATATCTCTACACCTCCTTCAACATACAATCATCTGAATTATCACGGATAAACTTAATAATTCCAACAAAAGGATTTTCTTGTCCATCGATATCTAAACGTCTTTGTGCACATTGATGGTCACCAACTACAACTAACAATTCCCTTGCTCGAGAAAAGGCAACATTTAATCTTCGAACATCCTTTAAGAATCCAAGTTTACCATTATCATTGCTTCGTACTATGCTATAGAAAACAATGTCAGTCTCACGCCCTTGAAAAGCATCGACTGTATTGATTTCAATGGACATATTATGAAATCTTGCTTTATAATCGCTTTCGTATAATCTTGTAAGCCTATCTCTCTGTCCCCTATATCCAGCAATAATAGCTGTTTCTTTTTTTAGTTTTAGTTCGCCTAACTCCTCATCAATTTCAAGAAGCTGTTCAAAAATAATTTTCGCTTCACAAGTATTTCTATAAGAATCTGATATTTTTTCTTCTTTTCTATCAGGTCTTACGGCAGTAGAAAGCCAAACTAATGGCTTGCTTTCATATATTTTAAGCGGAATGGTCTTTTCTTTTCTAGATGTTTTTGACACCAGTTTGCTCTCATAGAACAATTTACTAATCAGATCCCCAATGACCGGATTCATTCTATATTGCTCATCCAGGATGTTCTTACAGTCATCACTAAGACTTCTTTCAAGATACTCAAACAAACTTAATTCAAGATCTTCCTTGCTGATGTTCATTCGTTCTTTATCCTGTAATTTCAACAAAGTCTCATCAACAACAGGTGGTAACTGTTTATGATCACCTACTAGCACAACCTTACGTCCTAAGCAAATAGGCACCAATATTTCTGGAGGCGTAGCTTTTCCTGCTTCGTCCACAATTACCCAGTCAAACTCAAATTCTATAGCCGAATTCAAGCTCGCAATACCGAGACATGTAGCTCCTACGATTGTTGAATCTGCAATGCTTTCTTGTAACAACCCGTCTCCTTGTGTGACTCTTTTTTGCCATTCTTTACATAAGCTTTCAACCTTTGAATATTTAGCATATTTTTTCTTATTCTCTTTTAAAGCATTCTGAATACACATTTTGACCTGTTGATAATCTTCATTTGAAGATATTCCTAAGAGTTCCTTCCACTCATCTACTTCATGACCTTTAACTCCCAACTTTTCATTAATAGATACGTAACGATTTTGGAGCTCTATTTTTTGTTCTGCCAAAGCAATGGATTCATCTATAACTGATGCGAGATTATCATTCAAAACGGATAGATTCTCTGTAAACTCATCAATTATTTGTGATAACTGTTCTTCTGTAACTCCCGCTGTCTTAATAGCTACCATTTGTTTCATCGTTGCTATCTTCTCATTAACAAACTGCCATTTAGAATCTAATATATCAACTCTTTCAAGCTCCGTTTCAACTTTTTCAAGTTCATAAATTAATTCTGAAATTTCCTGATTTATGCTTTCGATTTCGTTAATAATACTATTCTTTTCCTGTAAAGATTCATCAATTCCAATTTCTTGCTTATATCTTGCAAGTGCTTCCTTACAGTTCTCAATCACTTTCTGTGTCCATTCTCTACAGAAAATATCAAGTGTATATTCTCTTGATGATTCTGATAGTTTATCCAAAATACCGATGCGTATCATCTTTATATCAGGAATAAGTTTTTTAATCTTTGCTAGTGAATGGTCAACCGCCACATGCGACTGTGATGCAATTAAAATCTTTGCATCAGGATTACCTCTATATTTATCGTTACCATACAAAATCTGATACACGAGTTCTGAAATAAACGTGGTTTTTCCTGTACCAGGAGGTCCTTGTAAAAGGAACATATTATTCGCAGATAACGCTTTCTCGAGGCTTATTAGCTTTGACTTATCAATTTCTCTTGATTTACAATCTGTTTCTGTAAGCATAAGATTATTCTTGGACGTAGCAATAGTAGGATTAAAGATAATATCACTTATTTCAGGATTAACATTTTCCTTATACAGAATACTCTTTAATGCCTTGCGTTGTCTGTCAAGAGCAATCTCCGCCATTCTCATACTGATAGAGATTTCACCAGAAGAAGCAATATTAGAATAATCAACTTGTGGGGTCATGTCGATTATCATTCGCCCGTCCGAAAACTCTCTCATGTGTCCAACATCAATATAATGATGAATTTTCTTTTTTGTTGTCATTTGAAGCATGTCATCAGAAGTATAATTCAACTCATAGGCTTTATCCGTATTAATCTGAATTTCTAGCGAAGCATCCTCTTCGTTAATTTTTAAGTTGTGATATGTTAATATAGATTTTTCCTGATTTATCTTTTTCTTTTCTAACTCTAGAATATTCTTCCACTTTCCTGTTATATCCTTCTGATGCATATCTTCATCACGATGACTAATATAATCTGCTTCGTGATTCAATACCTCTTCACTTAATATCTGCGCATTAATCTCTGCCTTGTAATGAATTCTTACACCACCTCCAATTTGTACACCATAGGGAATCTCATACGCTATTTCTTTTTGTGTAATCAATCTGTCTGGTTGAACAAATGCAATGCTAATTACTGTAAAACGTTTATCATCTCTCTGATCAATTTTTAAATAAGAAATGAACCTCTGTCCATACAATTCATAGGTACCTTCGAACAATCCATCTTTATTCTTTGCAGGCCACATATAACACTTTCCCGCGTATTCTTCTTCAAGAGCTTTTAATGCCAATGTAGTTTCTTCCTTTTCGATGTAACCAAATGTTGCTAATCTCTTTGTGACATTATGTGTAAATCCTAAACTAATATACCTTGTCTGAACAAGCAAACTTTTCTCTTTTTCAATATCTCGTTTAAGTTCAGAAATAGTCCCATATCTTAAATTTGATTCATCTTTTGTCATCTTTACAAGAATGTTTTGCATTCCCACAGGAAGCATACTAACATCCATTGTTTCACGACTCGTAATATGAGTACAAGTAAAAATCTCATAGAAGATTAGTCCAAGTGAATATATATCACTCTGATAAGTTATTGTTTTACCCACCAACTGCTCTGGCGAACTGTAATTTTTTGTAACAAATCCCGCCAATGTATAATCACTATAAAAAGTGTCTTGCAATCTACTAATACCAAAATCAATAATTTTCACCGTTCCATCTTTATCAAACATGAGATTAGAAGGCTTCAAATCACGATGAACAATATTCTTCTTATGAAGATACTCAATACCTTCAACAACCTGCTCCATCAACTCCAGTTTTTGAACATATTCATATTTACAAATATCCTCAAATGCTTCCTTGAAATTTTTCCCCTGAATATATTCCAGCACAATAAAAAATGCCTGAAAACTTTCGTCAAAACCTCTATCCAAAATACGAACAATATTCTTATGGTTGAGCTTGTCTAACGACTCAACTTCACGATTAAAAACTTGTTTCTGCAAATCTTCGTCGCCAATATTCGGTTTATTAAACATCTTTATGATGACAGAACTACCTCTTTCATCATTGTCAACATCTGTATCCTCACACAATAGGATAGACGCCATGTTCCCGTCACCATTCATTTTTTTCTTCAACCTGTATCTGTCTGCTATATATGTAGCCATGTAACCACCTCACATACTTTTTACTGTCTTCAATCTGTTTATTATTCATTAACATCTCCACACATACGCAGGTGAAAATCATAATAAAACAGTATACCTTATTCTTAACTTTATCTGTTTCTCAAATATCTTTGTCCCTTTATTGACATTGTAATATTATATCATGTTTCATTCCTTTACACCATCATCCACATGTATATTAATCCATCTACATATCATATTCTAATCCACTAAAAGCGTGCATTTAAAAAGAACCAACCATCTGATATGTACCCAGAATTCTGAACACACATCTCTCACGATTGATTCTTAATTGGTTTGCAAATCCTCAAGAATTTTGATTATTCTGTTTTCTTTACGTCTTGACTACCGATCCGATCTTCCAAAGGTGTAAAAAAGGTGTAAATTCTATGTTTCCATCCAAGAAACCCAATAAAATCAAGGTTTTCATCACGTTCCTTAAGCCCTGCCGTGGCAGATAAATAGTATTTTGACCACTTTTTCATTCTCTGTATCAATCATAAATCACTTTTTGTACCTGCATAAATAAGCATGTATTCACCCCATGCATCATATTGTTTTGTTCAATTTCAATACATAATCCTAAAATAATCCAAATACGCTTTATATTTGTCTTGTGCTGTCAGACAGGTATCTGTCAGATAGCCTTTTTCGTTGTCCCATTCCTTCAATCCACGATAATAGAACATTTTCAGATTATCCTCGATAATAAACGGAACTATATGATATTTCAGACATTCCTTGAACATAATCAGCCGACCTACACGACCGTTTCCATCCTGAAAAGGATGAATCCTTTCAAACTTCACATGGAAATCCAGAATATCTTCAAACCTCTTCTCTTCTTTGGCATTGTATTTCTTCAACAAGGCCTTCATTTTATCGGCAACTTCTTCCGGAAGAGCTGTATCCCTGCCGCCGACTTCATTCGGAAGTTTCTTATAATCACCAACAGCAAACCTCTCTTTTCTGGAATCGCTGGTGCCATTCTTCAAAACCAAGTGAAGTTCTTTGATAAACTTCTCTGTCAAAGTTGCTTTTGCATGATCAATAATCATGTCAATACAACGGAAGTGATTTGCTGTTTCGATCACATCATCCACATTCAGCACTTCTTTTTCTACGCCAATAGTATTGGTTTCAAAGATATATCTGGTTTGATCGTGTGTCAGGCGGCTTCCTTCCATATGGTTAGAGTTATAGGTCAAATCAATCTGTGTCTTATGATAGATCCCACCGGAGTATTTACTTGCCTTCTGCTCTTTCAGAATATCCAACAGAGTAATCGGTTCTTCTTTTCTTTTGTTAGTGCGCTCCGGTTTCTCTGCGTTTTCCGGAATGTTCCATGTCTTACCAGTAAGAAACGCACCGTTCACACGCCCCTGGGCACAGTAATTTCTAACACTGCGCTCTGACATATTCCATTTTTTTGCTATTTCAGCAACTAAAAGGTATTTCATCTACCATCCTCCATCATAAATCAACTCCAAAACGTACTAATCTACTGATTAGTATATCACATTATCGGCAAAAACTCTATCCGTTTTACCAATCACACTATTTTTCAGCCGATACAACAACTGTTTCCTAGTCAGATAGATTTAATAAATATGTAAAAAGCGTAGGATTTCTCCCACGCCTTTATATTATTATTTCAGCGATTCCGATTCGATCTTCCAAAGGTGTAAATAAAGTGTAACTTCTACTTCTTCCTCCAAAAAGCCCAATAAAATCAATGCTTTCGCCCTGTCCCTTAAACACTGCAGTGGCAGATAATAAAGAGCACTTTTATCATTGTTGCGGCAAGTACTGCATCCGTAATATTGCACATTTCTCTGCGAAGTTCACTGTATCGAAGTTTTTCGGTTGCAGATACACACATATTATGCGGGATTTCCATTTTCCGCCAAATATTGCCAGCCCATATTCAAGCGGACAACGTATATCATCCTCTAATTTTTTCTTATATTTCTTTCTTATTCTCAGCACCTGGAGTTATAACAATTACTTTAGAAGGAGTAAAGATAAGTGCTTCTTTTGCGGTCGCTGCTCCATTAAACATTTTCTCTACCATAGCCTTAAAAGTATCTACAATTATTCCTTCTGTTACATATTCAGCAGTCCCCTTGATCTGATATCCTTCAAGGCTCTGTGCATCATATACGGAAATAGCAATTAGATTTATCATTTTACCTCTTACATCTTTCCGATATAAACAGGGAAGTTTACACTGTCACTATTGTCCTTTATTCCCAATATTCTTCATCACTTACCGGTTCAAGCCATTCATTAGAACCATTTTCGCCCGGAACTTCTATTGCCAGATGAGAAAACCATTCATCCGGTGCAGCACCATGCCAGTGCTTAACACCTATAGGAATATTGATGCAGTCACCTGGCTTCATTTCTATAGCTTCTTTACCTTCTTCCTGATAATATCCTCTTCCTGCAACACATACCAGAATCTGTCCACCTCCACTTTTTGCATGATGGATATGCCAGTTATTTCTGCATCCTGGTTCAAATGTCACATTGAAAATCCCAACCTGAGAAGTAGAGATCGGTGCAAGAAAACTTCTGCCGGAAAAATACTGTATAAAGTCATCGTTTGGTGCACCAATTGGAAATACCATCTCTTTTGCATGCGCCCGCATTGCTTCCTCTTCGTATGGCAAATCTCCTTCACCTTCCTGCCACACTTCCTTTGCAAGATTGAAAACAGCCCATGCTTTTGGCCAACCTGCATAGAATGCGGCATGTGTGATCACTGCTGCAATTTCTTTTTGTGTCACACCATGATTTTTGGCATTTTGAAGATGGTATTTTAAAGAAGAATCCGTAATTCCGGAAGCCATCAAAGCAACCACTGTGATGATACTTCTTGTTTTTATGTCGATATCCTGATTATTCCAGTTTTCGCCGAAAAGTACATCATCGTTAAAATGTGCAAATTCCGGTGCGAATTCACCAAGTGCATTTCTTCCTGCTGTTTGTACTATTTTTTCCATATTTGTATACCTCCATAGCACTGTTATTTATAAAGATTTTACCCACTCACTGATTTCCTGTTTCGTTCCACGATTTAACAGGCTGCCTTCTGTGATCACTGCATCTGGTGCGGATGGCTGCAATTCTTTCACAGTGTTCCCGAATCCACTTCCACCGGATGTTGCAAAAAGCACAAGCTTTTTACCGCCAAAATCATAAGCTTCCAAAAATGTATTGATGATTGTCGGAGCCACATACCACCAGATAGGGAATCCTAAAAGAATCTCGTCATAAGAACTCATATCCCTCTCTTTTTTCATAATCTCCGGTCTGTATTTCTTATCACTCATTTCCACACTGCTTCGGGATTTTTTATCCATCCAGTCAAGGTCAGCCTTTGTATATGGAACCTTCGGCTCAATCTCAAATAAATCAGCTTTTGCTTCCTCTGCAATCATCTCTGCTACTTTTTTTGTTGTTCCACTTGCACTGAAAAATGCGACTAATTTTTTACTCATAATAAAAAGCCCCTTTCTTTGCGTATTTCTCGCATAAAAATAGATGTATAAAATTTGATTTTTTCTTATACATCTATTTTATACCTGCTGATTTTATTATGTCTAATGCTTATATTGAATTCTTTTCTATGCCTGAAAGGCATTTATTTCTTCTATCATCTTACTGACTGCCAGAGAATATGGGATGTTTCGTCTCCAGGCAATCACCGTACTGGTCGTGATTTCGGGAGAAATTTTCCGCTGTACAAGAATGTCCTCTCTCCAATACTTTGCAGCACCTTCAATCGATATCGGATATCCCAGTCCATTTGCCGCCATAACTCCAGCATTGGTTCCAAGATTACTTGTAAAAGCAATCTGCAGTTTTGAAAAATCTTTCCCAAACCAATTGGCAAGTTCACTTTGAACATTCACTCTTTCAGGCAGGATCAATGGTTTTCCAATGAGATCTTCCTTTTTTATAAACTCTTTCTCTGCCAGCGGATCATCCGGCCGCATTCCAACACACCAGTGATCACAATCCGTAATCCGGATATAATCCAGCCCTTCCGTGTCCATCGGTTCCAAGAATAATGCAATGTCTACAAGTCCTTTGTTCATCATCTCATACACTGCATCTGCTGTTGCAGTATGCAACACAATCTGAACCAGTGGATATTTTTCTTTATATGTTTTACATATCTTCGCCAATGTCTCCACTGCCGCAAATTCACCGCATCCAATGGTTACAGTTCCCTCTACAACCGCTTCTTTTCCTTTCAGTTCCTCAAGCGTCCTTTCCTCAAGATTAAGAATCTCCAGGGCACGCCTTTTTAATAGAATTCCCTCATCAGTAAGCGATATTTTCTTCCCGTTTCGAATAAATAATGCTACTCCTAGCTCCTCTTCAAATGCTGCCATTTGTCTGGAAAGCGTTGGCTGGGTAATATGCAATTGTTCTGCTGCTTTTGTAAAGCTCTGTTCTTTTGCTACTGTTAAAAAATAGCGTAATAATCTTAATTCCATATCTTTATATTCCTGCACTTTTTTGTTGTATTCATTCTATTCAGAATATAACGACGTACTTTTGGATCGATCTGCCATCCCCAGTCGCTTAGATTGACTGTTCCTTAAGGGTCTATATCATTTACAACAAATATTATAAGGCTTTCTATATTTTTACAGTTTCATAGCACTGCGGATGCAGTTCTCAATAAATTCTTCTCCCAAATCTGTATTCAGGCTGAGATCAAAGTTTCCGGCTGCACCCCACATACGGCGGGTGTAATAGCGGTAGTTATCTGCACGAAGTTTTTCATTTTTCTGAACCGTAGATTTGGCTTCTCCCTCAGAGATATTCTGTCTCTGTGCCACTCTTCTAATTCTGCTCACAAGAGGCGCTGAAAAAAATACTTTCAGACAGTTTCCGGAATTTCTGAGAACGTAATCTGCACAACGGCCTACTATCACGCAGTTGCCTTTTTTCGCAAGATCGCGTACAACCTGGCATTCTGCCTCGAAAATTTTATCCTTCGGCGCTTCATCCTGCCTGTCTATATTCAGATACATCTGATTGACCAGATCATAGAGTAGGCTGTTTGTCATGATTTCCTCGTTTTTCTTAACGAATTCCGGTAGGTATCCGGTGGTTCCTGCTGTCATCTGAATAATCTCCGCATCATAAAAATCATATCCCAACTTTTCTGCAAGAACCTTGCCAATATCGTGACCGCCACTTCCAAACTGTCTTCCAATGGCAATAACATTTTTTCCATAGGTTCCTGCTGTCTGTTCTTTTGCTTCGTTCTCGTTTTCTGCAGATACGCTTTCCGGGAAAATCATATCTTTCAGGAATGCAAGTTTCTTACCGATGAGTCTGGCGATAAAGCCTACCAGGAGGGCAGCAATAACGGTACCTTCTCTTACACCAGCCAGACTTCCTGCAAATATGAAAGAAAGTACAATTTCTTGTATCCGCTTTACAGATTCTGCATTATGACAGTTTAAAAGACTCCGTCCAATTAGTTTCTCCCCACCACGTTTTTCATAATTCTTTATAGCTGTCGGATTCATGTAGATAATTTCATGCTTTAAATTGCAAATAACAATCGAACTTCTGTCTTGGTCTATGATGCTTTTAAAATAGTTGATATAGTTTTCATTCATTGAAATTTTTACTCCTGATTTATATTTTTCATTCTACTTGTCAAAGGTAATATTACGAATCATATTCCGGTTAATCAGCTGTGTTCCTTTTTTCGGTGTTTCCACTTTTACCCACTGGGCATCGGAATCCAGCAGTTTTCCTTTAATCGCACCTACCTCATTAAACAAACTGACCACACAATCTCTTCCAATGTAACTATCTAACATACTTCCATCCATATCCTCAAACTTCTTTCCTTTCTCGAAACTGACAATTATGCTCTCAGCATTTTGTATTGCAACAGCAATATTTAATATATTGATACTACTTAATGCAGCCATAGTCCCAACATCCATATTCATTCCCACCTTATTATCAACTTATCTCGATTAAATTCACTCTGTATTCAGCCATTTCAAAAATTCCTGTTTTACTTTCTGCTCTAATTTTACTTTCTTTTTTGGTGGCAGAAATGCCGCTTCTACGCTGTTTTCTGCAAGCTGAAGCAGCATTTCATCTGAAAGCTGAAATGTTTCTTTTAATAACTGATACTCCCTTTTTAACGAAGTATTCGAAACTGTCATATTATCGGTATTAATCGTTACCAAAATTCCTTTTTCAAAAA
>JAIIAN010000355.1 GCA_022717655.1 Bacillota bacterium
GCCAGCAGTTCCAGCTTTTTCTCCAGCTCCCACTGGTTTTTCTGCTGTTTTTCAATGATCTCGTTGCAGTCGGTCTGCGTCTGCTGTAAAGCTGCAATCTCTTTGGTCAGGGATTGGACTGCTGCTTCGGAGGTTTCCGTGGCGGTGCAGAGCCGCTTGAAATCATTCATGCGGGCAGTGAAGGCATTCATGGCTTCTTCACTGATGGCAGAATCACCCAGATGTCTGCGGAAGGTTTCCTGAAGGGCCTGACTTCCCAGGGACAATTCCTTTTTCAGACGGCGGGTGCCAAAAGCGGTCAAGGCACCGATCAGTCCGAAGACCAGTCCAAGGCCAGCGGAACCGACAGGCAGAAGCACAGGTGGAACTCCAAGGGAAGCGCTGAGATCTGCCGCTGCCCCAGACAGCAGCAGATAGCCGGAAACACCCAGCCCCAGGATACATAAAATCAGCGGAAGTACGGTCATAACCTTACGGGATTTCTTCCCGGCGGCCCGCTCCAGATCCAGATATTCGTTGTAGAGATCCTGGGTCTGGGCGCTATAATCATCGATGGACTGCTGGTTGCTGAACTGGTTCTGATCCAGAACCTGACGGCCTTTCACAGCCTTTTCCAGAAGAAGTTCTTTTTCAGACTGCTTCTGCTGGGAGAGAGTCCTGGCATCGGTCCGTTGCTTCTGATAAGCAGGAAGCTGGTTCTCATACTCCGGAGACGCGATCTCCCGTTCCAATGCTTTTATTTCTCCAAGTAAAGTGGTGTAAGACTTGGCTGCCTGTGGAGTCAGCTGCGCCTCCAGTGCTTTTTTCTGCTTTTTCAGATATTCCGTGGCTTTTGTGATATTTAATGCCATATTGCCGGAGGTGTTCATGTTGGCGATATAATTTTTCAGCTCAGTGACCATGCTGCTGTCCGTGGCGCTCTTTAACTGCCCGATACTAATGGTGTTGTTGTAGGCCGTTTCACTGAGACCGCACAGCAGCTGATCCATAAATGTCCGTGTGGGTTCAATTTCTTTTCCGGCGGTTTCGTCGATTATTGTCAGAGATTTCCTGTTTTTCTGGAAACTTCGTTCGATTCGGTAAATATGTCCGTTCTGTTCTAAGCGGAGAGAACCCTCGTAGGTTCCTCCATTTTCCCAGGGTTCATATTTACTGTAAAGGTCATTTTTCGATGCTCTGCCACGTTGGGGCTGAATACCGAAGAGCATACCCCGGATGAAGGTGTGCATGGTAGATTTACCGGCTTCATTTTTTCCATAGATCACATTGATCCCATCGGTGAAGGAGATGGTGCGGTCATGAAATTTGCCGAAGCCTTTTAAATGAAGTTCAAGAAATTTCATGGGCTAACTCCTTTCATCAGTGGTCTGCAATAAAGCGTGGATGCCGTAATACAGGGCTTTTTTCTCAACAGGGCTCATATCCGGTTTCTGCAGCGCACGGATATAGAAGCCGATCATGTCGCTTGGATGCTCTGCAAACAGGGCGCTGAAATCGTACTGCGGCTCCGATTCATCTAAGATCTCCACGATCCGGAACTTGGAAGTAAGGTTTTCCAGATCAAATTCGGTTTCAGGGTCACGCATACCGCGGATGCGGAAACGGTAGATATTCTGGCGTCCGCGCTTTTCAATCTCCTGGCTGATCTTGTCTTCCAGCTCCACATTGGTCGTACTGGCGGTGATGTTGACCGCCAGTGGGATATACTGGGATCTGCAGAGTGGGAGGTATTTTAACACCTCTACTTTCTGAGAAACCGGATTGATCTCACCGTAATATGCGCCATGGATGCCGGTCTCGGTCTTGTCCAGAGGTTCCGGGGAACCGGCGAAGGCTGCTTTGTTCTCCACCAGGATTCCCGGTTTATGGATATGCCCCAAGGCAATATAGGAAAATCCAGAGACCGCCAGGGCATTTTTGTCAAAGGGCAGGTGGGTGGCGTCACCGCCGTGGGCTAACAGTACGTGGATCCGTCCGTCAAATGGCACCTCCACGTGGTCGATGCGGTTCTCCCGGATCTCAGCGGTATGATAGCTGAAACCGTGGACGTCGGTGTTGCAGTCGCTGAAATAGACATGATCCATCTCTTCGTTCATGAGAAATGTCACATTGGGACACCAGGAAAAGCTTAAAACGGCGGAATTCTTGCGGATCCGGTCGTGATTTCCCGCGATCATTACCACGTGGACAGAAGGGATCGTGCTGAATAAGTAATTGATCTCTTTCAGA
>JAIIAN010000075.1 GCA_022717655.1 Bacillota bacterium
AATGATTGGCTTCTATACACATTTCTTTAATGTTTGTTGTTAATGTCTCTACATTTACTGTACGCACCATTTTTTTCTCCTCTTTCTTTGAATATGCTCTCGAAGTTTTCCCTTCAATTATGACAGGAAACTTTCAAAAGTACCTTTTAATTTAACTGATTTCTTACCTCAATTCGGTTGAAATCTTTCAAATCTTCCCCTTGATGTTTTCCCATCAGACCAATCAGCATATAAAATCCCGTTCTCGGGTCTACCGGAAAATCCTTTACTAATGTAAAACTTTCTATCTTTCCCGTACTGCTTACATGCATACGTGGTCCTAAACATTCTAACACCCAATCACCAATTTGTACATGGTTTTCATCATAATAAGAAACTGATAAATCCTGTGCCACAGCTTCTTTTACTTTCTTTTCTAATTCGTATAAATCCACGTCTGGTTTTTCTTCAAATTCCAATACGAATCCATGTCTTACATCTGAACGTGGCCCATCCTGTGAATATCCGTCTCCCATAAAATGCACACACAAATCTTCTAAGGTATGTGCCATTTTTCTGTATTTTACAGATTTATGCACAATTCCTGCAATATTCTCCGGTAATGGTCCAAACATATTTGGTCTGGTAATAATAATTTCTTCTCCAATTCCGACTAACAAGTCTGCATTTCTGTGAAGCAAAGGATAAATCAAATCAAAATGTTCCACAATGACCATTTTTCCATTGTTTGCCGCCTCTAAAATTGCATCTGCCAGTACATGCATCTGGGTAAATGCAGACTCAAACCGAATGTCCAGATGATACGTGTGCGGTGAGAATGGGTCTGTCAAATCTTCTGATAAAAGCGGAAGCGGACGAATATTGACTCCCTCATCATCATTTGTCAAATCAATTCCAGGAAACATTCCTTTAATTAAAAGACTTTTTCCCGCTCCTGCATCCCCGATAATTCCAATAATATGGTCAAACGGGCTTAAATACATCTGGCTTAGCTGGATTCCCAAATCTGTCATTCTTCTACTGCCTCTTGGTGCAAAATAAAAGCTGTACAGATTTCCTTCCTGCATCTGCTTTGAATATGCCATATCTTTTCCCTCTTAAATAAAAACAAAATCTGTTGCGAAATTCTGTTAAATATGAAAATAGCCGGACTACCCCAAAACAAACGCTTCAGGGCAGTCTGGCATCTTTTTTTCTTTAAGTCCCCACTACTTATTGCTTTTCGCAATTGAAGCAGGGGACTTACTTCATTTAGTTAACTTCTTGCTTTACGAAGCGCAATAATTCTTTCCATTTCATTGTAAACAATCATGTAACCTTCATCTACACCCATACCTGGTTTTGCAAGAATCTGGTCTGGCTGTGTTGCCATTGCGCAGTTTACGCAAACCTGTGCAGAACGGTCTGTTTCGTTACAAGTACCACCCTGGTAAGCGCCAAATCCTTTTTCTTTACAGTAGAGAACTGCTTCTACGATATTGTTGATTCCACCAAGGTCTGGTGTTTTAATCTGAGCCATGTGACCAGCTTTATTGTCTGCGAAGTATTTTACATCTTCTAATGTATTACACCATTCGTCAGCAACTAATTCTACATTGATGCCTCTCTTATCAACTTCTTCTCTTAAGCCTTTTAAGCAAAGCATCTGTTTTTCTCTTTCTTCTGCATCCATCGGTCCTTCAATTCTTAAATGGAACGGTTTTGCAGCTTCTTCGAGTTCTGCAAGATAATCTGCCATAGCTGTAAAGTTATCAACTCCAAAGATTGCACCGATTGTTCCATATACGTCGATGTGGAATACCGGCATATAACTTTCATCATGGCGAAGTTTTAATACACGGTCTCTGAGCCATTCTACATATTCTTTTAAGATTTCACCATGCTCGCCAAGTTTTGTCTTTACATTATTGATTAATGCATGAGGCATAACGGCTGCACCTTTTAAAATCATCTTATCAGAGTTATCATAACGGTTATCACCGGACTGTGTAAAGATTGGAATTGGTTTATCAGATACAGTTGTACCATATTCGTCTGCTACTACTTCGCACATCAAACGTTTTGTGGATTTTGCTACTGCATCAAGAATTGCCTGGCTGACACCATAACGGATTGCTGTATGAAGTCTCTTTCCTTCTACCTGAAGGTTTTCTACCATTTCACAAAGTCCTTTAAAGCTGTCTGCTTCTTTTCCAACCAATTCCGGTTTGATATATTTATCGATAATCGGAATGAAATCTTCTGCGAGGAAGAGAGGGTCTCTTCCGCCTGCACCTGAATACTGAACGGCTGCACAATCACCCCACGCAATCTGTCCGTCCTCAAGGATTAACATAACAGAGATTGCTTCTCCTGCCTGTCTTACGGATTTAAATCCCGGTGTTACGGTTTCTCCAAAATAAGCCGCACCATCTGCTACTGCACCTTTTTTGATGGCTCTCTGGTCATCAAAGAAAAATCCTGTTCTTGCTTTTGAGCAAACTACATCCACAATTTTCATAATATTCTTCTCCTATTTTTTATGTAAAATTTGTTTTTTGATTTTTTCTTTGTCTTTATAGTCTCTTTGGGACTAATTTTGGTATTTCAATTTTGATATTTCATCTAACTTAATTTTTTGGTTTACCTACCAGACGTCCTTTACTGATTGCATAAACATCATCGATTGTCATCTGGAAAGAAGCTTTTCTCTTTTCCATTTTTGCTCTGTGTTCGATTTTGCCTCTGTTGAAATCAGCAAGTTCTCTTGGAAGTGGAACATTGGCTACATTTAAGTAACGAACTGCACCTTCAAAGTCACGAGCCGGAAGCATTTTTCCTGCATTGTATTTACTTGGAGCAAACGGAATATCAAGAACTCCGGCTTTTACTGCACGAACAGCACCAAGTGCCAAGTCTCCCATTCCAAGTTCAAAGCATTTATCTACAATCGCACAAGTTTCCCCTTTAATGATTGCTTTTTCCAGTTCAAGAGCAGAACTCTTTAATTCCTGGTCAGCTAACAGAGAAATTGCCTGTTTGGTACAACGAAGACCCTGTGCATTTGCTTCCATTGTCGGAACACCCATTGCTTCATGCGGTGTTTTTACGATAACTTTTGTTGCTTTTGCAAGTGCTGCTACAGAACTTCCCCATGAAATAACACCAAATGCTTTTGCTTCATCCTGTGGGAATCCACCCATCCACTGATGAAGAACACTTGTTACAACAACATCTGAATATCCGTAACGGTCTAAGTACTCTTCTGTTAATTCTTCCAGTACACGAAGTGCTGCAACGTCCTGTACCAGGTTACCGCACTGACCATATCCAACGGTTACATTTCTTACACCCTGTTCTGCTGCAAGCAGCGCTTCGATAATCGCTACTGCATTTGACATGGACGGTGGAACTAATGTACCGGTTAATGGACCATAAGGCTCACGGTTAATCGAGATACCTGCTTCTTCATAGATACCGGTCAGACGGTCTACATACTGCCAGTCATAAATAGTTCTTTCAAGCGGAACATCTTTTGCATAAGGAATGTTATAAGAAATACCGCCACCTTCATAACTGGTAAATCCACCTGCATAGCAGATTTCAGTTAACAGTCTGGCATCTGGGGTACCATGACGAACCTGAACCGGAATATCAAGGTTTTCGATAATCGTACGGCAACCGGATACACCATGGTTGACTGCCGGGAAACCATTTAACATAGATTTCTGAGTACGAACAGATTCTTTAATTCCATCCTCAGCTTCTTTATAACGATTCTGTCTGGTATAAGAATCGATCGTTGTCGGAAGTAAATCTGCCTCTCCTTTATCCTGCAGATACTGAAGCAGTTTTACATGTTCATCAATTAAAGCGACTCCGGCTCTTGGCTGAATCAGAGTTCTTCTCTCTGCTTTTGCTTTTGCCAGTTTCTTTGAAAAGCTCTTGCTTTCCGGCATTGCTTTATGATAGGCAACAGATTCATCAAAGTCAACTTCTTTTCCTGTTGGCCACTGCTCTAAAATCTCTTTGCGGATTCCGTAAAATTCGTCATCCGACATTTTTTTATTTCTCAAGTCCATAATAAGCAATCTCCTTCTTCATAATCTCCAGCGCAGCAAGCGGATAATGCTGAGAAAGCAGTCCCATTGCTGCCAGAATATACTTTCTGTCTATCAGGATTTCAGCCTTTTCCGGTCTTAATGAACCAGGCTTGCTCTCATCAAACAGTGCATATTTTGCAACTTCTTCTGTATGTTTTGCATGAATTAACGCTCCACCTGTTGCAACCACGTATTTTACTCTTCTTAAGTCTTTTCCACTCTGTACATAAGTCAGACCACAAGGAGTAAAGACCTGCTCCAGAGAACCGGAGTGACGCTCTACTGCTGTTTCTACTGCTGCACAGGCAAGTGCATAATCCATTTTTTCCATTTCTTCATTATCCGGTATGTAATCTGTATGCTGCTCCAGCCAGCTTACCAGTTCAACTACACGATTTTTATTGATACCGGAAATTTTACTCAGTCTGCGCTCTCCGACAGCTTCTAAAATACCCTTTACACTGTAACGCATTCCGATATCACCTTCCACCGTTCGCTTGGTATAAGGTTCCGGAAGCCCTTTTATTACAGTGGAAGCATTTGCCGGATTTCCATCTGCCACAGAATAGACATCTGTGGTCGCGCCACCCAGGTCTACACCAACTAATTCCCCTATTCCCGGAACTTCTTCCCATCCATCGGATAGCAGCTCCATCGCAACAAGCATTGCGGATGGTGTCGGCATGATAATTCCAGAAACCAAATCCATTGCTTTTGTAAGCCCTTTGCCCTGCACAATCCGATTCAGAAAGATTTCACGTATCTGTTTCTGCGTCGGCTCTATATTGATTTCTCCCAGTTTTGGCATTACATTTTCGCAAATATAGATCGTACGTCCTTTTAAAATCTCTTCGCACTCATCTGCTGCGTTTCTGTTCCCTGCAAGCACAATTGGACAATCATAGCTTAATCCTGCAAGCATTTTTGCATTGTATAAAATGCACTCGGAATTTCCTCCGTCTGTTCCTCCGGATAATAAAATAATATCCGGATGATAATCTTCTATTTCTTTTAAATCCCCTTTTGTAAGTTCAAAAGAATACGTTTTCCATACTTTTGCTCCGGCTCCAAGAGATGCTTCTCTTGATGCCTGAGCAGTCAGCTCCGGCACAAGACCAATTGAAACCATTTTTAATCCGCCGGCTGCGCTTGAGCAGGCATATTTTTCTTCAAATTCAAGGTGTCCCGTGGTCTGTTCCAGAATCTTGATTGCATTTTCAAGACCTTCGTTAATATCGGTCTCTACGGTTGTATAAGCTGCCGCTGTTCCAAGAATCTCGCATGCTTCTACATCAACCGCTGTTACTTTTGTATTTGTACTTCCAAAATCCACCAACAAAATCGGTTTCATTTTTTTCACCACCCTGATGTTATGCTAATACCGCTTCCGGTTTTTCTACTTTTAAATCCTCGTATAAAGCAGCTACTGTTGTTTCCGGTGCTGTACCAGGTCCAAATACACGGTCAAAGCCCATTGCTTTGAAACGTTTTTCCACTTCATCAAATGGCTGTTTTCCAACTACAATGTTTCCGCCCACATATAAAAGAATATCTTTTAATCCGGATTCATCACATTTATCACGGAGTCCACGACAGTCTAATTCGCCATGACCGTAAAGAGATGAAACTAAAATTGCATCCGCATTTGTTTCAATTGCTGCTGCAATATATTCTTCCTGAGAAACCATAACACCCAGGTTTACGACTTCAAATCCTGCTTCTTCAAACGCATGCTGTAAAATGCTGATTCCGACAGCATGTACATCTGCGCCGATTACGCCGATTACTAATTTCTTCTTATCCATTGTAAAACCGCTCCCTTCCGGTTATTTATAATGTATTTTTTATTGTATCTAACAGTGTTCCGTCTCTATATAATACGTTTGCTACTACCCTGTTGCCCAATTCTACTTTCTTCGGAACACCGGCAATTTTCTCTGCAATTTCTTTTAACTCGGTAATTTCTTTAACCGGAAGACCGGCTTTGATTAATTTTTCTTTTAATTCTTTTCGTTTTGGATTGACTGCAATCCCTCTCTGCGTTACAATAACATCTATGGTATCACCCGGTGTAGATTTACATAACACCTGGTCTACGATAAGAGGAAGTCTTGCACGAATCAGCGGTGCTACAACAATGGCTAGTTTTGCACCTGCTGCTGTATCGCAATGTCCACCGGAACCTCCCATAATGTTTCCGTTGGAATCAGTGTGTACATTTACATTAAAATCAGTATCAACCTGGGTGGCTCCCAGAATGACTACATCAAGACTGTCCACTGCAGCACTTTTTGCTGCCGGAGATGCGTAACGCATGGCTGAAATCTCCTGATGTTTTGGATTTTCACGGATTGATTCAATGGCTTTTAAATCAAAACACTGTACATCCAGAATTGTATCAAAATAACCTTTGTTTGCCATATCTACTAAATACCCGGTGATACCGCCCATACAGAAACTACCTTTGATATGGTCTTTTTCCATCATTTCTTCCACATATTTTGCAACTGCCAGTGAGGCTCCACCAGCACCTGTCTGGAAAGAAAATCCATCTTTTAAATATCCGGAATTTTTTACTACTTTTGCTGCGAGTGCTGCAATTCTAAGCCCAACTGGGTCTCTTGTAATTTTTGTTGTTCCGGAAACAATCTTTGTTGGATCCCCTATCTGTTCTACTTCTACCACATAATCCACATAACCTTCTGCAATGGAAGTATCTTTTAATGGATAAGGTACCAAATTATCTGTCAGTACGACAACCTTATCTGCATGCATTGCATCTGAAAACGCATATCCCATAGAACCACAGGCTGATGGTCCATATTTTCCGCTGCAGTTACCCATATTATCTGCACACGGCGCTGCTAAAAATGCAATGTCAATTTTAGAAGAACCATTTTCCATATCTCCGGCTCTGCCTCCGTGGCTTCGGAAGATAACCGGTTTTTCTAAGATGCCCTGCGAAATGGCTTTTCCGACTTCGGCACCCATATAGTTACACTCAAGTCCTGTAACTACTCCATTTTTAATATGTTCAATAATTGGTTTATGTACATCGAAGATGGAACTTGCATTGACTGTTAAGTCTTTGATTCCCATATTGGCTGCTTCTTCGAGTACCATATTTAACACATAGTCTCCATTTCTCATGTGATGATGAAAGGAGATTGTCATTCCGTCCTTTAAGCCAGTTTTTTCAATTGCTTCTCTTACGGACGCTAATAATTTACTCATCAAACGCACCTCCGTAAATTGCTTTTTCCATTTCAAGTACCTGGGAAGCACGTTTTACAATTGGTGCATCAATCATTTTTCCTCTAAGAGAAATAACTCCTTTTCCCTGTCTCTTTCCTTCTTCAATCGCATCCATGACATCATGTGCATAAGCGATTTCTTCTTCTGTAGGAGAGAATACTTCATTAACAATATCAACATGTCGCGGAGAAATGACTGCTTTTCCTGCAAATCCCAGACTCTTGGCAAATTCGGTATCTTTTCTAAGACCTTCCATATCCTCTACATCGGTAAACGGTGTATCGTAGGCTTCAATTCCACAAGCTCTTGCTGCAAGTACCAGTCTTGTTCTTGCATAAAAGATTTCCTGTCCTTCTTTTGTTCGCTTACAATGCATGTCAGCCGTAAAATCTTCTCCTCCTAAGAAGATTCCAATGACTCTTTTATCTGCGGAAGCGATTTCAAAAGATTTTTCCACACCAAGTGCTGTCTCGATTAACGGAAGAATTTTTACAGTTCCCTCTTCTATTCCCGCTTTCTTCTCTACCTCTGCCATGTATGCGGAAACTTCCTGAATCATCTTGGCTCCGCTTACTTTTGTTGGCATAATAACATCTGGTTTTAAAGGAATGATGGCCTCCAAATCCTCTTTCCAGAATTTTGTATCCGTCGGATTGATACGTACAACTGTCTCGCAGGCATCAAACGACTGATACTTTAATGTATTTCTGACAAGAACTCTGGCTGCATCTTTTTCATCCGGAGATACTGCATCTTCCAAATCGAAAATGATGGTGTCAGCTCCTAATGTATCACCATTAATCAGCATGTTTGGTGTATTGCCTGGTAAAAATAACATGGTTCGTCTCATGATTCTAAAACTCCCCCTCTTTTTAATGCTGTCTCCATTCGTGCTCGAATAACGCAATCGAGTGCACCTTTATCTTTGATATAAATTTTTCCTGTAGATATCTCAAATTCATTTAATGTATCTACCACAGCTCCCCGAATAGAATCCAGATGCTGATTGGCTACAACAGAGTCAATTTCCAGAGTCAGTTCTTTGTCATCTGGTTCAATCTGGATAAACAAATCACTGGATTCCAGGGTTCCTGCTACTGCATTTTTTAAAATTTTCACAGGCTGTCACCTCTTGTCTTTCCCTCTTTTTTATCTATGCTTAAAGCTTAATTTTTTATTTTGTGATTATTCTACAACACTTTTTGAAACGCCGGCCTTGGCCAAAATTTTCTGTTCGTGTTCAATTGCTTTTTTCTCAAGCACTTCTACTTCTTTTGTTGTTTCAGCTACAAATGCTTCATCTTTGATGGATTCCAGATTAATTTTTACATTAAACAGTGCTCCAAGAACTGCGGTTCTTGCCATCATAGTTGCTACTAAAGCATCTGTTACTGCTGTTTTATTTCCTTTTGTTACCATTACTTCTGCATAAGGCATAATTTCATAAGCGCGTTTTGCAACGGATAACGGTACTGCAACGGCTGCTTTTAAGCCATTCTGCATTGCTTCCTGACGAGCCGCTTTTTCTTCCTCTGTTTCTTTTGGAAGTGTCAGTGCCTGCATATATAAATCAAAAGATTCACTGTCTCTTTTGATGTCATCTAAAAGATGTTCACAGATTGCATGCATCGGTTCGATGGCAGCTTTCATTTCTTCTTCTACTTCTGCATATTTTTTCTTGCCAATGGTAAGACCTGCTACCATTTCAGTTAACGCTGCTGCTAATGAACCAGCGAGGGCGGAAATACTTCCGCCCCCAGGTACAGGTTCATTTGAGGCAGTCTGCATGGCAAATTCTTGAACGGTCATATTTTTCATGTCGATACCTCTTTCGTTTTACTCTTAATTATAAACGTGTTTCCAGAACCTGGTCAGTTGTGAATTTCGTTTCGAATCCGCAGTTGCTTTCTTCCAGATTGTTCAGTCCCAGATAGTATGCTGCGCAGTCTACCAGTGCCTGAAGAGGAACCAGTCCAATGATTTCACTTCCCATTACATTTACGCCGTAACGTCTTGCTTCCATACGAACAGTTTCAAATACTGTATAGATAGAAGTTTTTGTGTAGTTTGTAAGATTCATAGATACCTGAGCAACATTCTTGCTTGGATCTTCTTTGTTCTCTAACAGAACGCCCATAGCTTTACAATATTTGAATCCACCTTTGATATTACGAATCTTATCAGCGATTTTCTGTGCAATTTCAACACTTGATGTATTTAAATTGATGTTGTATGCGATAAGCGGCATTCTTGCTCCGATTACAGTTGCACCACCGGTTGGGTGAATGGTGCTTGGTCCGATATCCGGAGTCCATGTTTCTGGGTCAGCTGCAATTTTTTCTGCCATTCCTTCAAACTGTCCTTTACGGATTGTTGCAAGGTTTGCACTGTGTTTTAAACCTTTTGCAGAATCTTCATATAAGAAGAACGGCTGACCGAATTTTTCTGCTGCTTCTGTTGCAACCTCTCTTGCAAGTGCATCTGCTTCTTCTACTGATGTTCCACGAATTGGAATGAAAGGAACTACGTCTACACAGCCCATACGAGGATGCTGTCCTACATGTTTTGTCATGTCGATTAATTTTACTGCTGTTCCGATTGCTGTTACCATTACTTCTTTTAACGGCTCTGGCTCTCCGATTACTGTTACAACACTTCTGTTATGGTCTGCATCAGAAGAATAATCAAGAAGTTTTACTCCCTCTACATCACGGAAGCAATCGATAATTGCGTCAAATGTTTTTTTGTCTTTTGCCTCACTAACGCTAAAATTTGGTACACATTCAATGATTTTTTCCATTGCCATAGTTCTCTTTTCTCCTTTATAATTATGTAAATATTTAAAAGTTATCGTTTTTTAAAACACACACACTTGTTTTTATTTCCATTCTTTGTGATATACAGTCTCGCCCGCTTTGATTACGGTTTCAACCAGGTTAATTGCTGTGTGATATGGCATATAGTGAATGGATGGGAATTTCAGGAATATGATATCTGCCTGTTTTCCCTCTTCGAGGCTTCCGATTTTATCGGCTCTGTCTACTGCTGCCGCACCGTTAATGGTAAGAGCAGTAATGACTTCCTCGATTGACATGTTCATATAAATACATCCAAGTGCCACCATAAGTGGAATGGAATTTGAGAAACAGCTTCCCGGATTTAAGTCAGAAGCCAGTGCCACTGCACAGCCTTCATCAATCATTTTTCTTGCCGGTGCATATTCTTCTTTTAAACCAAATGCGGTTAACGGAAGAATGGTACTGATAACTCCTGCATCTCTCATCTGACGGATTCCCTCATCAGATGCCTTTAATAAATGATCCGCGGAAACTGCACCAACTCTTGCAGCCAGTTCAGAACCGCCAAGCTGGTAAATTTCATCTGCATGAATTTTCAGCTTGAATCCCATTTCTTTTGCTTTTGTCATATAGTACTCGGAATCTTCTACAGAAAATACATTTTTCTCGGTAAAGATATCTGCAAATTCTGCAAGATCTTCCTCTTTTACAATCGGCATAACATGATTTAACTGTTCATCCAAAAATTCTCTTTCTTTGCCTTTCCATTCTGGCAGAACACTGTGAGGTCCTAAGAATGTGGAAACAATATCAACCGGATGTTTTTCATTTAAGTTTTTCATTGCGCGCAGCATTTTTAATTCTGTCTCGCAGTCCATACCGTATCCGCTCTTTCCTTCTACGGTAGTCACACCAAATTCCAGCATACGGTTTAAGCGTTCTTCACCTGTTTCCATCAGTTCCTCTAAGGAGGCTTCTCTTGTTGGAACTACGGTGGCATTGATACCACCACCGCGTTCCATGATAGACATGTAACTGTCGCCTTTCAGTCTCCAGGAAAATTCATCTGCTCGATATCCGCCAAAGATAAAGTGTGTATGGGAATCTACGAAACCCGGCATTACAGTTTTGCCTGTCGCATCGATTACTTCATACTCATCATTTACCTGTTTGTCTAATTCTTCGGTTGTGCCGACTGCCACAATTTTATCATCGTGAATGATTACGGCTCCATCTTTAATCAGACCAATATCTGACATTTCTTTTCCATGTTTCGGTGCACTACCTTTACAGGTAACTAACTCAGATGCATGACGTATATAGCGTTTTTTCATGTCTGTTATCTCCTAATTTTAGTGATGTGCATGATGATGTGGTTCTACCACTACATCTTTGCATACTCTTTCAATTAATTCGTCGCTTGCAAGGTAAGGCATTGTAACATAATCCTGACCTTCTCTGATTTTGTTGTATTCTGCTACAGTTTCGATAGAGTGTTCGCATCTGCCCCAGCTTCTTCTTGATACACCAATCATAGTATCCCACGGAATAGCTGCTTTTAAGATTTCATCTACTCTTTCGCTTCCGTCAAGTACCATACCGAATCCGCCGTTGATGGATTTGCTGATACCAACACCACCGCCGTTGTGAAGAGCTACAAGGCTCATTCCACGTGCAGCATTTCCTGCGTAGCAATGTACAGCCATATCTGCTGTAATGTTAGAACCATCATAAATGTTAGATGTTTCTCTGTATGGTGAATCTGTACCGCCTGTATCATGGTGGTCACGTCCAAGCATTACAGGTCCGATTTCTCCGTTTCTTACCATTTCATTGAATTTCAGAGCGATATCTCTTCTTCCAAGAGCATCCTGGTATAAGATACGGCACTGAGTACCAACTACCAGTTTGTTCTTTTCTGCATCACGAATCCAAATCCAGTTATCTCTATCCTGGCTTCTTCTGTTCGGGTCAATGATTTCCATTGCAGCATGGTCTGTTTTTCTTAAGTCTTCCGGTTTTCCGGATAAGCAACACCATCTGAATGGTCCATATCCATAGTCAAACAGCTCTGGTCCAAGAATATCTTCTACATAAGATGGGAAAATGAATCCTTCACTTGTATCTTCGCCGTTCTTAGCGATATCTTTTGCGCCTGCATCAAATACAGCTCTCATAAAGGAGTTACCGTAATCAAAGAAGTAAGCTCCTCTTTCTACGAGTGTTTTGATTAAGTGATAATGTTTTACTAATGTCTGATCTACTAATTCACAGAATTTATCTTTATCATTTGCAAGCATTTCTGTACGTTCTTCGAATGTCAGACCCTGTGGGCAATAACCTCCGTCATAAGGTACATGACAGCTTGTCTGGTCAGATAAGAGTTCAATCTTAATGTTATTGTCAACTGCGTACTGCAGTAAGTCTACGATATTTCCATGGTAAGCAATGGATACTGTTTCTTTCTTATCCATGTATTCCTGTGCAACTTTGAATGCTTCTGCTGCATCTTCAATTACAAGGCTTACCCATCCCTGGCTGTGACGTGTTTCAATTCTGGAAGCATCTACTTCTGCGATGATACCAACACCACCAGCGATTTCAATTGCTTTTGGCTGAGCTCCACTCATTCCGCCAAGACCACTTGTTACAAACAGATGTCCGGCAAGGTCACCATCCTGAGGTACTCCGAGGAATTTTCTACCTGCATTTAAGATTGTGTTGAATGTACCATGTACGATACCCTGAGGTCCGATGTACATCCAGCCACCAGCTGTCATCTGTCCGTAGGAAGAGCATCCCATTGCTGTTGCTTTTGCCCAGTCTTCCGGATTATCGAACATACCAACCATCAGACCGTTTGTTACGATAACTCTTGGGCTTGTTTTATGAGATTTGAAAAGACCCATTGGATGACCACTCATCATTACCAGAGTATGTTCATCTGTCAGTTCTTCCAGATATTTTTTGATTAACTGATACTGCATCCAGTTCTGGCAAACCTGTCCTGTTTCTCCATAAGTTACTAATTCATAAGGATATAAAGCAACTTCATGGTCAAGGTTGTTATCAATCATAACCTGGAATGCTTTACCTTCAATACATTTTCCTTTATATTCATCGATTGGTTTTCCGTAAATTCTTTCCTTTGGCATGAAACGATATCCATAGATACGACCTCTTGTCAGAAGTTCGTCTAAGAATTCAGGAGCAAGCTGCTCGTGCAGTTCTTCCGGTACATATCTCAAAGCATTGGCAACCGCCAGTTTGATTTCACGTTTGTTCAGAGTAAGTTCTCTCATTGGAGCTCTTCTTACACCTTCTTTGAAGGTCGGATACTCCGGCAGAACCGGGTCC
>JAIIAN010000356.1 GCA_022717655.1 Bacillota bacterium
GATTATACTGTTACATCTTATAAGTTTACAGAAGACACAACTGGAAAAGAATGGACTTCTAAGAGCACATCTAAATATGTAGAAGTAAAAGCAAACATTACTACAGATAAGGTTGCGGTTGAACCAAGAACCGTTGACTATGGTAATGGTGCAGTTGTTGCTACATTAACAAAAGCAGTTGCAGCTACTTCTACTGAAGCAGCAAAACCAGCTACATTAACTCTGTATGTGAAAGTAAACAATAAATCCTTATCAAATGCAAATGTAACACTTGATAAGAGTGTTTATACATATACAGGCAAAGAAATTATCCCAGAAGTAACTGTAACTTATGGTGGAAAAACTCTTGTAAAAGACAAAGATTATACTATTGTAACTTCTAATGCAAAAGATGCTGGAGACGCAGCGAAAGTAACAGTTATCGGAAAAGGTGAATTTGGTGGAAGCATCGAAAAATCCTTTACTATCGAAAAAGCAAATGTAGCAAATCTTACGGTTACACTTAAGAAAAGTGCTACACAGACTTATGATGGTACTCAGAAGAAACCTGGATTAGCAAATATGGATATTAAATTAGGTGATAATACACTTAATTTAACATCAGACAAAGAACTCACTGTAGCATATGGAGCAAATGTAAATGCCGGTGAAAATGCTGGTACTTTAACTATTACAGCTACTGATAAAAACAAAAACTTTACTGGTTCCATTAATGTATCATTTGACATTAAAGCTAAAGCTTTAGAGGTTAATGATCTTCCTATCAGTGTTTATAACGAATATGGAAAAGATCTCACCACTGATCTCAAAAAGGGAAATGCTGAATTAACATGGACTGGAAGTGCTGTAACATTTGCAAAGACAAATGTAGATTTAACTAAAATCATCAATAAACCAACTGCTGCTCCTGATTTAACTAATAGCGATGTAGAAGCTGTATATGTAAACAATATTGATTCAACAGATACAGGATCATATGCATATATTGTTCTTGTTGGTAAAGGAAATTATACAGGTGACTATTCTATTGTTAAAGATAAGAATGATAGTGTAATATATATGCCTACCTTACAGGTTGAAGCTGTAAATAAGAAAAATCCTGGAACATATCAGATTCTGCAGTCCGGTGTAATTGAAGGCTCTGTTGCTAGATTTACTATCAGTGGAAGTACATTCACAACAAAAGATGTTACTGTAAATGATGGTGTATACGCAGGTGGCTTATCTGTAGCTCCTACTGTAACTGTTGTACGCAATGGAAAAGCTTTAGTACAGGGAACAGATTATAAAGTAGAAATTGTTAATGCTAATGACGACACAGTAAATGTTACAGGAAAAGCAATTGAGGTTGTAGTTGTAGGTCTTGGACAGTATAAAGGAACATGGATTAGTAATGATATTAACGGCAAAAATCTCACATATAAAGTTGTTAAAAAAGATTTGAAAGATTGTTCTGTATCTGTAGACAAAGACGGTAAACTTACAGTTATGAATGGTAACGTTGTTGAAGAAAATGAAAAATTCGACGTAAAAGACAACGGCGATGGAACAGTTACGGTATCTGTAGTTAACGGTGGAAAGAACTATACCGGTTCTGTTACTATTGATAAAGGATTTACAAAAGTAGGTGCTCCAATAATCAGCAATGTTAAAGTTGCAGGAAACAAAGCAACTGTAATCCTTTCTGGTGATGTAGAAGGTGCTTCTGGTTATGACTATGTTATCTCTACAGATAAAGATTGCATCACAAACAAACAGTATGATGCAGTTGACAAAAACAAGGCTAAGACAACTACATCATTCAAATATGTAAATCAGGGTACTTACTATGCATACTGCCATGCATGGACACGTGATGAAAATGGTAAGAAAGTATTTGGTGAATGGTCTAATGCTTATCAGTTCTCTGTAGAAGCTGTAACACCAGATGCGCCAGTAATCACAAACGTAAAAGTAAGTGGATCTACTATTAAAGTAACATACAACGCAGCAGCTAATGCAGCAGGATACGATGTAGTTCTTGGAACATCCTCCAAAAAAGATAATGGCGAACTTCGTCCATACAACTATGGCTCTCACAAAGTACTGAATATCAAAGAAGGTACAGTAACCGCAACATTTAAAAACGTACCAGCAGGTACATGGACAGTTGGAATGCATGCATTCAGCAGAGATCCTGAAACTAACAAGAAAGTCTTCAGCCCATGGTCAAACCTGAAAAAAGCT
>JAIIAN010000357.1 GCA_022717655.1 Bacillota bacterium
TAAGATGGTGGCAGAGGCAGCTACAGGTTACAACAATATTGATACAGAATATGCCAAAGCGCATGGAATAAGAGTTGCCAATGTTGCCGGATATTCAACACAGTCAGTTATACAGCATACATTTGCACTTGCATTCTATCTTGTCGAGAAGATGAGATATTATGATGATTTCGTAAAGAGCGGTGAGTATGCCGAGTGGCCTTGTTTCTCACATTTTGCAAATGTGTTCCATGAACTTGCAGGAAAGACATGGGGAATCGTTGGTCTTGGCAATATAGGAAGAGGCGTTGCTAAGATTGCGGCAGACTTTGGCTGTAATGTAATATACTATTCAGCAAGCGGTCACAGCTATGATGTGCCATATGAAAGATACGAGCTTGATGAATTTTTGAAGAAATCGGACATTGTGTCAATTCATGCACCGCTTAACAAATATACAGAAAATCTGTTTAATTATGAGACACTTAAGAAGATGAAGAGCAGCGCAGTTCTTCTGAATCTTGGACGTGGCCCGATTGTTAATGACGCAGACCTTGTAAAAGCGCTTAACGAAGGCGTGATTGCAGCAGCTGGACTTGATGTAATAACTACTGAGCCGGTTGCTAAGGACAATCCACTTCTTACAATCAAGGACAGCAACAAGCTTATCGTTACTCCTCATGTTGCATGGGCAACCTACGAGGCGAGAACACGCCTGATGGACGAGATATATCTTAATATCAAGGCATTTATGGCTGGGGAAGAGCGAAATGTTATTGTTTAATGTGAGGTTAAATGAGTAATAAATTATATGTGATTGATGCGGATTCCGGTTGGAGTCCGCATTTTTACTATAATTAGATGTTAAAAAGCGAAATGTCTTTTCAAAACGCAAAAAGCAAACGCAATATATGAAACAAATTTGATATTCTTCGCATAAAAATTGATATATTGCGGATGAAAGTTGATATTCTTCACATAAAAATTGATATATTGCGGATGAAAGTTGATATTCTTCGCGCAAAAAGTCGATATGTTTCTAATCTTCCTCAATAACCTCAATTTCCATATAAGCAAATTCGATATCTTCAACAAAGTTGTCTTTAGTGAAGCGCACTTTCGAGTGGCGCTGGAATTCTGAAACATTGGAATCAAGCCAGATTGGTTCGGCAAGGTCGAATTCATAGCATGCGTCATGAATAGCAGCAAATATTTTGCGGGTTCTGTTTAAATCAGGATTCGCATTTTTAATAACAGTGTCCTTGATAAGATGCCCTCTGTCGTCAAAGAGCTTACACCACATTCTAAACATATCAGAAATCCTCACTATCTACCAGTATTGTGAATGGTCCGTCGTTCTCAAGGCTGACCTTCATATCAGCACCGAATCTGCCGGTTTCAACTTTAGGAACACGTTCACGGCACATTGCCACAAATTTTTCATAAAGGGCGTTAGCCATATCAGGTGCGCCGGCATTAGTAAAGCTTGGGCGGTTGCCTTTGCGGCAGTCCGCATAAAGTGTAAACTGGCTTACAATAAGCAGTTCGCCACCGACATCTGCCAGCGACAGATTAGTTTTGCCATTCTCGTCTTCAAAAATACGCATTTTGCATATCTTGTCTACATATTTTGGAAGCATTTCTTCTGTATCGTCCTGACCAGCTCCGAAAAGAATTAGAAGACCATGCCCAATACTTGCAACAACTTCGCCGTCTATCTTAACATTTGCATGATTAACACGCTGTATAACAAATCTCATCTTAAACTCCTTAAATGTGTGAATAACTGAATATTATACGCTTAGTGGGGATGTGTCAACTTGTTATGAAATATTGTTATTATTATATGGGCTATATTTTTTGTCTGCCGATTTAGCCGCCGTTTCCTATAAAATAAAAAAATAAGTTAGCTTTATAGGTAGAATTTGAGAAAAATAAGTGTATTTTGAAAAAAATGTTGTGAAAATGCAGAAAAAGACCTATAAAATGATTTTCAAAAGAAAATTTATAGGAACATTTTGCTGTGTAGACAGCTTAAATGATAGAAAATGGCTGAAATGTTCCTATAAGAAAATTAAAAATGCGACTACCGATAGGTATCATGTTGCAATCAATAATCGACAAGTGATACAATCTAAGCAACAGCAACAGCAACAGCAACAGCAACAGCAACAGCAACAGCAACAGCAACAGCAACAGCAACAGCAACAATGTAGGAGGCATGGGTATGTTAAAG
>JAIIAN010000358.1 GCA_022717655.1 Bacillota bacterium
CAAGCTGTTGGTAGTGAAGCGGAGAAATCCGTGTATAACAGAATTCTGAGGAAAAAGTAGCTCAATACCAAAAGTTATTCTGGTCTTGAAAACCAGAGATAGAAAACATTTTTCTGAAAGATGGGTGAAATTTGTGGGTAGCCATTCCCGCGGCAGGCAAAAGGGGCAGGAAGCTTAGGGTCGCTCCCGAAGGCTCAGACCTGTCTTCTGCGTGGCTAAAGAAATCGGAAACCGCAGATTGCGTAAGGCGAAGGTCTATATGATATATTTGTCAAAGCGGTTTGTCATTTGGGCATAATAAAACGCAGCTATCAGCACGCTTCATGCATGTGTAATAGCTGCGCTTTTTTGTTGCCACGTATCATCGCAGGTTATCTGCCAAAGCTTACGCTCGCGGCAAGGGAACTGCTAATACCTCCTGCGGTACACTTTTACGTGCTACTGCTAAGGCCACATTTGATATCAAAATCAGCTTTGATATTTTTCAAGATTATCTAGCATTGTTTTAATTATACCATCAAATGTAGAATCAAATTCTTCTTTTCTTATTTTAAATTCAAATCCACTTACACTATTCCCAAATGATTTAGTTTTCTTCTCTCTTTCAGGCATGCTAATTCTATATAACATTTTTTCATCATCATAAGTTATTTGAATAACATAATGTGCATCAAAAAACTTATTCCAAGTCTTATATTTTGTAAATTTAAAAGCATTGCATTTTTCTTTATCACTCTTATACTCTGATAAGCTTAAAGCCATTGCGCCTTCAACCGACTTTTTCAGACATGATACATCTGTTATATCAGTAATTTTCCCAATAGCTTCGCCAAATCCAATTTTATTAGTATGATACACCAAAATAGAAAGTCTATAAGTTTTGCGTTCAATATAAATATCCAATATTCCTAACATAATTTCTTCTCCTCGTATTACAACCATACTACCTTGTTAGTACAAAGTCAAAATTCTCTCACTCCAAGCACCTTTCTAACAGCTCTTTCAGCGTATAAGCATCAAGCTGCTCAAAGAAAAAGGCTCTCTGCGAATGCAGGGGCAGCGACTTGCTTACTGCCAGATTGTACTCTGCACCTTTCGCAAAATCCGTTACAATAAGATCAAGTTGCTCGCGCCAAAGCGCTTAGGCTCTGTCAACAAGCATAGCTTCGACCTCCCTGCTGTCACAACCTTACTTTAGCTATTATTTTAGCGCCAACGATGACGTATAGAAATTGCTAATACCGTGGTTAATACATAAGCAACTATATCTTTACTCTTATTCATCATTTATCTCCTGTTTCTATTGGTTCAAAATAAGCTACAGCAAATTCATATGATTAAATATTTCCGTTGCCAGCACCCCAGCCCACCACATTTGTATCTCCAGGAACAGAATGTGAATAATTAGCCTGAATACCCATAGTCGTTTTAGAAAAAGTAATACTTAAGCCAGAATATTTTTCTCGTAATTCATGCTTTGTTAAATTATCACCTGGTATATATTGTGACGAAATATTAAAAGATATAAGACTTATCTTTTTTAATAAATCATTAACTTTAATATTACCTACACCAACTCCACTACTTGCAGAAGCTAGCATAACTTTATATACATTTCCTTGTCTATCCATTGCATACCCAATAGAAGCATTTAGACCTATATATTCTGACAACCCTTTGTTAAAACCTAAAGTATATGTTTTTATCTCATTGGCTCTCCATTCAGAACGGTCAATATTATGTAACATACCTATAGCTATTTCTTGTTGTCTAAGAGAATTAATTGAATTAATATTCTCACTAATAGTAAAACCTTTAAATTCTCCATTTTCATCTAAATCTATTCCCCACTCATAGCCTTCGCCAAAAGCTTCTCCTTCATCACCTTCATTCGTTTTTTTGTCACATAATTGTTTATATTTTGATTTGATTTGTTTTTTTAGAGCATACTTTTCATCCGTACTTAATGAATCATTATTTTCGATAGCATCTAGCTCATCTAAGTACTTTTGATAATCATTAAGGGATAAAAAATTATTCTTCGTCCCACTCGCAGCAGTACTTGCACCTGCCTGCGCATTTCCTGCAACCAATTGCGATACTACTCCACCGATAATTGCACTTGCCCATTGATGCTTATCTGGTTCGCCTTCAAATTGCTCAGACAACTTCTTTTGCACCATTTCATTAACAGTTGATGCACTTGCCC
>JAIIAN010000359.1 GCA_022717655.1 Bacillota bacterium
CCCGCGGGCACGCCGCACTGGTTTGATATGGGCTCAGAGCCGGACTTTACGGCGATTCGTATTTTCGATAACCCGGAGGGTTGGGTCGCACAGTTTACCGGGGATGCGATTGCGGATGCGTATCCACGCTTAGATTAAACATTCTACTAGTACTTCAGTCATTCCATTACCGTGTTGAATGTTGTGACTGAAGTCATAAAGAAAAGCATCACTCTATAACAATCAAATGAATATAATCTTTTGCCACCCCTTTTTTATCACACCATATATCCAAATTCTCTCGATTTGACGTTAAATAGCTAAAACCATCAATATCGGTAACAAGCAATAAACAGGAAGAAATCGGACGAATGTAATGCTCAACTTGTTTAAATAAAAACAAACTCATCATTTCTCCCATTAACTCTTTCTGCGTAACATGATAATTTTCAGCAATCGATGCCAAATGATCCTCATGAATATAACCGCCATTTATTAACATGATATGAAAAACAGCTAGTAGTTTTTTGTCTATACGTTCCGGCTCCCAATCTTTTAGAAATACTCTCTTTTTTAATTCATTTTCTTTCATTTCTACATATCTAAAGTTCCAACCAGTACGTCCGTCCTGATGTACGGGTATAGCATACAATAACGGTGCCAGAATTTCATCTTTTGGATTATTTCCCCATGGCATTTTTACATCAAAATAAAATGATATTTTTGACCAGATTATTTCCAACATAATTCTTGCAGCATTGTCCCTCACTGATACCAACGCCGACCATTGCTGATCTTTATTGATAGCAAGAAAAGGCATGCCATTAGCCTTAACAATACTGATATTATTAGTTGTCACCAATGTAGGAAAGCTGGGTACTCCGAAGCCTTCCCCAGATAACTTACTTTTCTCAATTAAGATATCAACAAAGGCATTCCGGATTCCATATTCAGTTGTATATCCACCATATCCATGGATAATGCTTGATGGGGCCAGACTTTCTTGTACCAAAGCATAGAAAAGAATGGCATCTGTTTTGGATAAGGAATGAATATCTCTATAAAAAGTCGGTGCATCTCTTCCTGTTATTTGAGAATAGTGCTTACTTGCAATAGAAATATTAGGATTAAATGTTGGATCTCTCAATTTAAGTTCAAAATATTTAGCAAATTCCTTCCTAATAAACCTTAGATGGTCAAAAGCATCTGCGTAATCTGACTTATTCAAAGTTTTCTTCACTTCAAAAACACATAAAACTTGATCTATAGGATAAATAAAGTCACTAGTTAATCCATACCTTTTCCCTTCTCCATGAACAAGCATTCCATCAATTTGGTTAGATAAAATTTTATCACGTATAGAGATAAACCCCGAAACTACTTTAAGCTCTAATCCGCTAGGGATAATAAACTCTTGATCAATACTTTGCTTTGTAATTTCTTCATAAGCAGAACCAAGTGTAGGCATATGAGGCATTTCAACTTCATTAAGTTTACTTCTTTCGATTTCTATAAACCGCTCTAATAACTCAGAAGCTTTCTCAATCATAAAACCTCACATTTTAATCATGGGATTTTATAGTATTAATCACAGTTGATGGTTCTAATCCTATCATCTGCGCCAGATGCACAAACTCCACCACATCTAACCTGCGCTCCCCGTTTTCCACTTTAGCGATAAACGACTGCGGTTTGCCCAGTGCCTCAGCAAGCTGTGCCTGAGTAATTCCCTTCTCCTTACGAGCTTTCTTCAACGCATTGATAACACGTTGGTATTCTTCTGAATAGACTGAGGCCATTGTTCCGATTCCATACAAATATCCTGAAATCGAATATCCTCCCATTGCGTTTTTATCCCAAAACAGGATAATTGAGTGCGTAACGAACACATGTAAGGAGGACACAATGCGTCATCAGAACTGGCATCCTGCCGATATCATCGCCGCACTAAAGAAACATGGAACAAGCCTCGCAGCCTTGTCTCGAAAGGCTGGGCTTTCATCATCCACACTGGCAAATGCGCTTACCCGACCATGGCCTAAAGGTGAATTGCTTATCGCTCAGGCGCTAGACATTCCGCCTGATGTGATATGGCCGGAAAGATATTTTGATGAAAAGGGAGCGCCAGTATTTCGTCAGATGAGGAATACAAAAAAGAGAAATCTGTCTTCAACATGATCAACGCCTTCTCCCCCTCACCCCAACCCTCTCCCTCAAGGGAGAGGGGGT
>JAIIAN010000076.1 GCA_022717655.1 Bacillota bacterium
CTTCATAACTTTCCGGATGCACACTGGTTGCATCAAGCGGATTGCTTCCACCTGTAATGCGAAGGAAACCTGCACACTGTTCAAATGCTTTCGGTCCTAATTTTGGCACTTTTAAAAGTTCTTTCCGACTCTCAAAACGTCCATTTTCTTCTCGATAAGCTACGATATTTTTTGCAATCGCTTTGCTGATACCGGAAATATATTCAAGCAGAGAAACCGAAGCGGTATTTAAATCAATTCCAACTTTATTTACGCAGTCCTCCACAACTCCAGAAAGGGCTTCGCCTAATTTTTTCTGATTCATATCATGCTGATACTGTCCAACACCAATGGATTTCGGGTCAATTTTAACCAGCTCTGCAAGCGGGTCCTGCAGTCGTCTTGCAATGGAAGCGGCACTTCTTTGTCCCACATCAAAGTTTGGAAATTCTTCGGTCGCCAGTTTACTTGCAGAGTACACAGATGCACCTGCTTCGTTTGTAATCACATACTGAACTTTCTCCGGAATTTCTTTTAAGAGTTCCACAATAATCTGCTCGGATTCTCTTGAAGCGGTTCCATTTCCAAGAGAAATCAGACTTACGTTATATTTCGTAATTAATTTTTTCAGAGTTTCTTTTGCGGATGCAATCTTTGCCGGAGTGGTCGGCGCAGTCGGATAAATCACAACGGTATCTAAGACTTTTCCAGTTTCATCTACGACCGCAAGTTTACAGCCGGTACGAAATGCCGGGTCCCATCCGAGTACTACTTTTCCTACGATTGGTGGCTGCATCAACAACTGCTGAAGATTTTTCTTAAAGACTTTAATCGATTCATCTTCTGCTTTTTCAGTCATGCTGTTACGGATTTCTCTCTCAATTGCAGGTGCAATCAGACGATTGTAACTATCCTCGATTGCTTCTTTTAATGCATCCTGTGTATTTGGATTTTTTCTTGTAATAATCTGTTTCTGGAGGTAACCTAAAATTTCTTCTGCCGGAGCTTCAATTTTTACGCCTAAAAACTTTTCTTTCTCTCCACGATTGATGGCAAGCACTCGATGTCCTGGCATTTTTGCCACACGTTCTTCGTACTCATAATATTTTTCATACACAGAACTCTCTTCCGGTTTCTTTGCAGTTGAGACAAGCACACCTTTCTGGAACGTACGCTCACGAATTTCTCTTCTGTAATCCGCTTCATCGGAAATACTTTCTGCTACGATATCTTTTGCACCGGAAATAGCATCTTCTACTGTTGTCACTTCTTTTTCTTCGGAGACAAATGCCTTCGCTTCTTCTTCAAGGGATTTGTCTGTCATCTGTAATAAAATAATATTTGCAAGAGGTTCCAACCCTTTTTCTTTTGCAATGGTTGCTCTGGTGCGGCGTTTCGGGCGGTATGGACGATATAAATCCTCTACCACAACCAAAGTCTGCGCTTCTAAAATCTGTTTCTTTAATTCTTCGGTCAGTTTTCCCTGCTCTTCAATACTCGAAAGCACCTGATTTTTCTTTTCTTCCAGATTTCTAAGATAGGTCAGTCTGTCATTTAAATTACGAAGCACTTCATCATTTAAAGCACCGGTTGCCTCTTTTCGGTAACGGGAAATAAATGGAATCGTATTTCCCTCATCTATTAATTTTACAGCAGCCTCTACCTGCCACTTTTCCACATTTAATTCTTTGGTCAAAGCTAAAATAATGTCCATGTTTCTCTCCTTTTATATCAAGCAATCTTTACCATTTGCTTTCTTTCTAACCTTACCAACCTATGACAGTTTTGTCAAGAAAACAAAAAACGCAATGAACTTTTTTATTAAAAATCCACTGCGTTTTACTCTTCTTGAATTTGTTTTTGATTTTGTTTTTGAATTTGATTTTGTTCTTGGTTTTGTCTCTGATTTCGATTGCAGATTTCAAGACCTGCCTTTAAAAATAATTCTAATTCTTCTTGTAACTCAGAATCAAATTTCTTCCATATTTTATTTAAACTGCTGATGTTATGCACATCCTCATAAAAGACAATTGATGGCGGATAGCCCAGATTCTGATACAATACTGCCAGAAGTTCTGCATTAAAACCCAGTCTGCCTTTTTCGATTTCACGATATCTTTTTGTCGTGACATCTAAATGCTGTGCCATCTTATCCTGCGTAAAATCACTTGCTTTTCTCATCCAATACCAGATAGTTCTTGAATCGGTCTTTTTTTCAAAAGCAGAATAGCGGAGCAGGCGAATCTCTTTGGTATAATCCACTCCATCTTCCTGTTCTTTTCCTGAAATATTGACACCCTGCTCAATTGTCCAGACCATAAGCTGTAAGAAATCACTTTTTACTTCTTTCTGGCAGGCATCCAGATAGTGATTTAATACAGTTTCTTCCCATTCTTCTCCTGTCAGCAGATAATCCATATTACAGCCATGGCTGTCAAAATTTTTGAGTTCTTCTGCCGAGATAATGGTCTTTCCCTGTTCTAATTTACTATAGTGACTCTGGGTAACACCCATCATCTGACTCATGCTTTTTTGATTCAGTTTTCTCTTTTGTCTGTACATCTGCAGTCTTTGCAATACTCCTTCGTATGCACTGCTCATAGTGTTACCTCATTTCCAACGGTCGAATTTCTCTTATCTTTTTATTGTAATGTTTTTCAAACTGCCCTTTTATACCCTATTTTTGACTATTTTGATAATTTTTAGCCAAATTTGAGAAATTGCCACTCTTTCTTTCCACTCTCTGCCTGCTTTGTGAGGTTTCTATTTGCAAAGCCGACATTCGCAATCCGCTTCACTACTTGCTCATGAACGCTATCTCTTTGCGACCTTGAAGCAGGGGAATGTTTATCTGCGTTCAAACGCTTGCCCTTATCCGTACAACGTGTTAAAATGAGCAGTAACAAATTTTTTAATTTTTGAGAAATGAGGTTTTTACATAATGGATGATTTTTACAATACAAATGATAATTTTCCGCCACAGACTCCGCCTTATTATGAACAGCCTCCACGCTATGAAGGCAGTTCAAGCTGTGCCTCAGCCTCTTTGATTCTCGGAATCCTTTCCTTGTTATCAATCTGCTGTATGCCGCCGCTTGCCCTGGTTTTTGCCGGACTTTCTCTGATTCTTGGTGCACTTTCCAAAGGAGAACGAACCCGTCCGCAAAACGCACGTGCCGGCATGATTTTATCCGGTGTCAGTTTAATTGCAGTCCTAATTCTGCTTGCTGTTTTTCTGGTTCGATTTACTTCAAATTCGACCAACACCGAATTTTTGAAACAATATTTAAACATCATCGAGCATCCAGATCATTATTCCGAAGATGACATCTATGATTTTCTTTATGATTATCTTTATCCAAACGATGGCTCAAATAATGGTTCAGATTCTGATAATCACTATGAGGATTCACAACCTTATTACTACGACGATACCCCTTATGATGGAGACAATTCCGATGGCTACGACTACTATTATCAGTATCCAGTTCCAGACGAAGGCGAATCCAGACATCATAATGTAATCTAACCGAATCAAGGAAATTGCAAAGCAAATTGCGATATCCGCTTGACCAAAACAAAAAATCCTGCTTTGAGGAATCGAAAACTTCAAAACAGGATTTTTATTTTTCTACTCTAATTTTTCTAGTCTAATTTTTTTATTCTAAAATTTCTCTTCTTTTGTTTCCAGTTCAATTACCGGTTCTTCTTTTTTGTCAAACTCGCCTTTTAAATCCAGATAAAATGCTGCCATCGTCGCTTCCATATAAGGCATCAGCCATAACAGACCAATATAGCAGGTCAGCATACTTGCCAGAAACAACGGAATAAAACTTAAATTAATATAGAAGTAACGTCCCTTATTTCCTTTCATAAGAGAACAGCTTTTTTTTATCGCATCCACTGCTGATAAATTGATATCATCCAATAAAAGATAATCCGTAACCGCCAAAAACAGATTTAAAATCAATGCCACTACAGTATCCACACACATCGCAAGTACAGAAAGCCAGATATAAGAAATACTGCTGCTTCCTGTCCAGAGTGGAATATTAAACGGCAGACAAATCACAAACTGTACAACCAGAATAATCAGGTGTACAATAATAAAACGGTCTGGATGATGGGTAAATGCATACGCCAGGTCTTTTACTTCAAAAGACTCTCCACGACAGATATTTACCATCATTTTGCTATATCCAGCCTTTAAAACACTGACAAGAAGTGAAATAACATACACTAAAATCTGCGAAGTGACCAGTCCCATTGTTGTGCTGGTATCCATCGTAGAAGAAATAAAAAAAGAGGGAAGAAAGGAACAAAGTCCAAGCAGTAAAATTCCTGCCATCGGAGTTCCATAATTTCCACTCAATCGCTGTCTCGCAATCAGCTTAAGAGAAGCAGAAGTTCTTTTCATAAAATAAAGTCTCCAATCTTTTGTAGTCAAATATTTAAATCGATAAGACTTCGACTTAAATTTATTAATTGCTTATTTCAATTAGTGTAAGATTATTTGCTTATTTTGTCAAGAAAAGGAACGGTAATTTACTTATGGAGAAACAAGAAGAAAAAAATTTATATCTTTTAGGATGGATTTTCTTTGGAATCTTTCTTGGTTATCTTTTGATTGGAAAGTTTTTCACGTTAAATACCAAAAACATTTTTCACCTTCCCTGCCTCTTCCGTACCTTAACCGGATATTATTGTCCAGGATGTGGAGGAACACGGGCATGTATCGCCTTTTTGCAAGGGCATTTTCTGCGTTCCCTGCTCTATCATCCGGTTGTGCCTTATACGGCAGTTGTATATCTGATTTTTATGGTCAGTCACAGTATTGAGCTTTTATCAAGGGGAAAACTTGCTATTGGGTTAAGATATCGAGACACCTATATCAAACTTGCTGGTGTGATTATTTTATTACAGTGGGTTTTACGGAATTTTCTGAAATGGAAATGGGGAATTGATGTACTACAATCATAGAAAAGAGTGAACTGTCAAGCGAATATTCGCAATCCGCTTCACTGCTTCATTCAGTTAAAAAGACTATATCGATGTTAAAACACCAATACAGTCTTATATTTTTACGCTTTAAAACGAATTCTGGAAATGATTTCCGGAAGTTTTTCTGCTTTTGCTTCGTAGTCTGCTTCGCTCAACGGTCCTGTAATAATTGCAAATTCGCCTTCTACCTCTGGAACGGAAACAGTTTTTACTTCACCGAATACAGCTTTTACTGCATCTGCCATTTCTGCTTCATTTCCTTTTACACGAACCAGGAATGGATGAACCACTTCTTTGATATCCATCAAATCTAATTTTTCACTGCTCCAGCTTGTCATCACATTTTCATGCAGATGTTTTGCACAATCTACAACATCTCCTACAACCGCACTTGCTGTCGGGAGTTTTCCTGCTCCACTTCCATAGAACATCGCATCTCCAAGTACATTTCCATGTACGAAGATGGCATTAAAGACATCGTTTACACTGTAAAGCGGACTGTCTGTTCCAACAAGGACCGGACTTACCATTGCATAGAATTTATCATTTTCTTTTTTGCTTGTAGCAAGCAGTTTGATGCTCATGCCAAGTGCAGAAGCATATTTCATATCTTCTACTGTGATTTTTGTGATACCTTCTGTGTAAATTTCTTCATAATTTACATGGTTTCCAAAAGCCAGAGAGGATAAGATTGCAATCTTTCTGCAGGCGTCATATCCTTCTACGTCTGCCTCTGGATTTCTTTCTGCATAACCTTTTTCCTGTGCTTCTTTTAATACTTCTTCAAAATCAGCATTTTCAGCCTGCATTTTTGAAAGAATATAGTTTGTTGTACCATTTAAGATACCGGAAATTTCATCAATCTCATCTGCTGTTAAAGAAGAGTTTAATGGACGGATAATCGGAATACCACCGCCACAGCTTGCTTCAAACATATAGTTAATATTTTTCTCTTCTGCAATTTCAAGCAGTTCCAAACCATGTCTTGCAACTAATTCTTTATTGGATGTGCAGACACTCTTTCCGGCCTGAAGTGCACGTTTGGTAAACGTATAAGCCGGTTCTACACCACCCATTACTTCCACTACAATATCTACTTCCGGGTCATTGATAATGGTTTCATAATCATGAACCAAAATTTTTTCTACCGGGTCTCCCGGGAAATCACGTAAATCTAACACATATTTAATGTTGACTTCCTGTCCGACTCTTTTATTAATGCTCTCATGATTGGTGTTGATTACTTCCACAACTCCTGAGCCTACTGTACCATAGCCTAATACCGCAATCTGTATCATCTTTCCTCTACTCCCTGCCTAAGATTTTCAGATAGTGAATGCCCTCGATGTGTTCAATCTCTGCCACCATTGCTTCTGCATCACCCTGGGCAGGCAAAATCTGTACACTTAACGTAAGACTGGCAATTCCATTAATTGGAATACTCTGGTGTACGGTAAGAATATTGCCATGATAGTAGGCAATCGTTTTTAATACACCCGAGAGCAGTCCTGGTTCATCATCCATCTGAAGAATAAATGTAATATTCTGTCCTTTGGTTTTTTCACGAAAAGGAAAGATATCATCTTTGTATTTATAAAAGGAACTTCTGCTGATTCCTACTGCTTCTACGGCTTCCTGTACCGTTACAGTCCGTTTTGACTCCAAAAGTTTTTTTGCCTCTACTACTTTTAACAGTACTTCCGGGACTGCCTTTTCTGTTACTACAAAATACCTTTTATTATCCGACATTCGCTTCCCCTTTGTTTGTTCCAAAAATACATTTGTGTTTCTCCAAAAGATATTAACACATTCTTGTATTTTTATCAACTGTTTTTCTTATTTCCAAGCGCAATCCATTTTAGATAAGCATTGATAAAACGGTCAATGTCTCCATCCATAACTGCATCTACATTTCCGGACTCTTCATTGGTTCTGTGGTCTTTTACCATTGTGTATGGCTGCATGACATAAGAACGAATCTGATTTCCCCAGCCAATTTCAGTTAATTCACCCTGAATACCGGAAAGTTTCTGCTCCTGTTCCTGCTGTTTTAACAAGTACAGTTTTGCTTTCAACATCTGCATTGCCTTATCTTTGTTCTGGAACTGGGAACGCTCATTCTGGCACTGTACCACAATTCCGGTCGGAAGATGCGTAATACGAATCGCTGACGAAGTTTTGTTAATATGCTGTCCACCTGCTCCACTGGAACGATAGGTATCAATTCTCAAATCATCATCTTTGATTTCTACATCGACATCTTCTTCAATATCCGGCATCACATCACAGGATACAAAAGAAGTTTGTCTCTTTCCTGCTGCATTAAATGGAGAAATACGCACCAGACGGTGTACTCCCTTTTCGGATTTCAAATATCCATACGCATTTTCCCCATTAATCTGAATCGTAACAGATTTGATTCCTGCTTCGTCTCCATCCAGGTAATCCAGTACCTCAGTGGAATATCCATGACGGTCCGCCCATCTTTGATACATTCGATAAAGCATGCCCGCCCAGTCGCAGGACTCTGTTCCGCCCGCCCCGGCATGTAAGGTCAAAATCGCATTGTCCTTGTCGTATTCACCGGAAAGCAGTGTTTTTACACGGATTTTTTCAAAGTCCGTCTGAAATTCATCGAGCATGTCCTGAATTTCAGGAATAACCGAAGCATCATTTTCTTCGTATCCCATCTCAATCATCAGCTCGATTTCTTCTTTTTGTGTCTCTAATTTCTGATAAATCTGAATATCCTCTTTTAAGGTACTCAGCTCTTTCATCATCTTCTGGGAACGCTCCGGATTATCCCAAAAATCAGGAGCTTCCATTTCTCTTTCTAATTCTTCGACCCTTTTTTCTTTGTTAGCGAGGTCAAAGTGAATCCCTCACTTCCACTAATGGTCCATTATAGCCGTTTAATGTATATTTAAACTGATCTAATTCTACCAATAGCTTCACCTACTTTCATGAATATTTTTCTTATTTTTATTCCTCATCGATTTCCACAGAAACCATATAAATGGAAATCTGTGCCTCGACTTTGGTAACCGTACCGCTTAATTTTTTAAGCGGACGTTTTAAATTACTTGACATTGCAATGGCATCTTTAATTGTATAATAATACATCTGTCCGGACATGGTACTTGCGCAGTCCTCTTTTAATTCTACTCGGTCACCCTCTTTTACCAGTCCTTCTCTTTCCATTGTAAATTCTACAATCTGTCCCATTTTTTCACCTTCCGGCTTTTTGCTTTTGCCTGTTCTCTTTTATCTGTATCTGCTTTAGATTCTTTTTCTTCCACAGCACTGTTTATATTTTTTACCACTTCCGCATGGGCATGGGGCATTTGGATAAACTTTATTTTCTTCTCTTTGAACCGGTTTTCTCGGACCGGATTCATCTTTGTTTGTACCGGTTACCTGTGCAACCTGTTCTCTTTCTACTTTCTGTTCAATTCTTACATGATACAGCAGACGAACGGTTGTCTCCTGAATATTGTTAATCATGCTATCAAACATTTCATAAGCCTGCATTTTGTATTCGACTCTCGGGTCTCTCTGACCATAAGCCTGAAGTCCGATACCCTGACGTAACTGATCCATATCATCGATATGATCCATCCATTTCTGGTCGATTACTTTTAAGAGAATGACACGCTCTAATTCACGAAGCTGTTCTGCTTCCGGGAATTCTGCTTCTTTTTCCTCATAGAGTTTGACAGCAGCTTCTTTTAATTCCTGTTCTACCTGTTTTTTCTTTTTGCCTTTGACATCTTCTTTTGTCAGAGCTTTTAATGGAATCGTCGGTAAGAGTACAGAATTAAATTCCTCTAAATCCCATTCTGCGGTATCTACATCATCAGAGAAGCACATTTCTACAGCATGTTCTACGGTGTCTGTAATCATCTTGTAGATAGAATCACGCATGTTTTCTCCGTCCAGTACACGGCGTCTTTCTTTGTAAATGATTTCTCTTTGTTCATTATTTACCTGGTCATAATCTAACAGGTTCTTACGAACACCATAGTTATTTCCTTCAATCTTCTGCTGTGCCTTTTCAATTGCATTGGAAAGCATCTTATGTTCAATCTGTTCATTTTCTGCAACACCAAGAGATTTGAATACTCCCATCAGTTTTTCAGAACCGAACAGACGCATTAAATCATCTTCCAGAGAAATGTAGAAACGAGATTCACCCGGGTCTCCCTGACGACCGGAACGTCCACGTAACTGATTGTCAATTCGTCTGGATTCATGACGCTCTGTACCAATAATTTTCAAGCCACCGGCTTCTCTTGATACATCATCCAGCTTGATATCGGTACCACGACCCGCCATGTTTGTAGCAATAGTAACCATTCCGGCTTCACCTGCATGCGCAACGATTTCGGCTTCTTTCTCATGATATTTTGCATTTAATACCTGATGAGGGATTCCTTCCCTCTTTAACATTTTACTGATTAATTCAGAGGTCTCAATGGTAATCGTACCAACCAGTACCGGCTGATTTTTTGCATGTGCTTCTTTAATCGCCTCAACAACTGCATGGAATTTTTCTTTCTTGGTCATGTAAACGGCATCGTCATAGTCAATACGTGCAACCGGACGGTTGGTCGGGATCTCGATAACGTCCATTCCATAGATTTCACGGAACTCTTTTTCTTCTGTCAAAGCTGTACCGGTCATACCGGATTTCTTTGCATATTTATTAAAGAAATTCTGGAAAGTGATTGTTGCAAGTGTTTTACTCTCACGTCTTACTTTTACATGTTCTTTTGCTTCGATTGCCTGATGCAGACCATCTGAATAACGACGTCCCGGCATGATACGTCCGGTAAATTCATCAACGATTAAAACCTCATCATCTTTCACCACATAATCCTGATCGCGGAACATTAAATTATGAGCACGCAGTGCAAGAATAATATTATGCTGAATTTCCAGATTTTCCGGGTCTGCCAGGTTTTCAATATTAAAGAATTTTTCTACTTTATGAACACCCTGTTCTGTCAGGTTTACGATTTTATCTTTTTCATTTACGATAAAGTCACCGGTTTCGATGATTTCCTCACCCATGATAGCTGTCATCTTGGTCATTTCACCACTGGCTTCTCCACGCTCTAACTGTCTTGCAAGAATATCGCATACTTCATAGAGTTTTGTGGATTTTCCACTCTGACCGGAAATAATAAGAGGCGTTCTTGCTTCATCAATTAACACCGAGTCAACCTCATCGATGATTGCATAATGTAAATCTCTTTGTACTAACTGCTCTTTATAGATTACCATGTTATCACGCAGGTAATCGAATCCTAATTCGTTATTGGTTACATAAGTGATATCACAGGCATACTGAGCACGTCTTTCGTCATTTTTCATGGAGTTGAGTACAACACCTACCGTCAGTCCTAAAAATTCATGAACTTTTCCCATCCACTCTGCATCACGATGTGCCAGGTAATCATTGACGGTTACAATATGAACACCCTTTCCTTCCAAGGCATTTAAATAAGCCGGAAGAGTAGATACCAAAGTTTTACCTTCACCGGTTCTCATCTCTGCAATACGACCCTGGTGAAGAATAATTCCACCGATTAACTGTACGCGGTAATGTTCCATATTCAATACTCGCTTTGCTGCCTCACGTACCGTTGCAAATGCTTCCGGAAGTAAATCATCCAGTGTTTCGCCTTCTTCCAGACGTTTTTTATATTCCCTTGTTTTCCCACGAAGTTCTTCATCGGAAAGCGCCTGCATAGATGGACGAAGGGAATCAATCTTATCTACAATCGGCATAATACGTTTTAACTCTCTCTGGCTATGAGTACCAAACATTTTTTCAATTATATTCATACTTCATTTATACTCCTGATTTTACTTTACTAGTTTACAAATACGTCTCCTGCTGTAAGCATGTTTACACTATACCACAGTATTACTTATTGTATCACTTTCCAAGCATGAAAACAAGGGCAGGAATTATGAAATTCCTGCCCTTGTAGCTCTGATTTTTACCAGTTAATTACTAACTGCTTTGTCATCTTTCCTGTTAAAGCTTCACTTCTCTTATCCGGACCGTTTGTTCCGACAAAGAGAACACTGGAAGAAGAATCGAAAATCTTTTCTCCTTCGTCATTTACGACTTTATAAGCTTCTTTTGAAACTGTGATTGCCAGTTCTTTTTCTTCCCCTGCTTCAAGAGAAACTTTTGCAAATCCGCACAGAGCCGGATTTACCGGTGCATACTTGGAATCCTGATTCTTGATATACACTTCTACCACATCTCTTGTTGCTACTTCAGAATGATTTTTCACGGTAACGCGAATTTCAGCATCCTGCTCTTTTTCAGGTGCTTTTGCAAATTCTGCCTTTTCCACCTGCACATCGCCATAGCTTAAACCATATCCAAATGGATATAATGGTTCTTCGGTCAGATAACGATAAGTTCTGCCTTTCATAGAATAATCTGTGAAATCAGGCAGTTCATCTAAGGTACGATAGAAGGTAATCGGCAGTTTTCCACTTGGAGAAACTTCGCCAAATAAGATATTTGCCAGTGCTTTTCCACCCTGTGAACCCGGATACCATGCCTGAATGACTGCCTCTGCCTTTTCTTCTGCTTCGGAAAGGTTCATGGCACTTCCGGTAAAGTTGCATACAATTACTTTTTTACCGGTTTCTAATACTGCATGCATCAGTCTCTGCTGACTCTTTGGAAATTCAAGACTCTCTTTATCTCCGGACGCATAAGCATTTCCGGTATCTCCCTCTTCTCCCTCAAGTGATTCATCCAGACCAATACATAATACAACCACGTCACTATGTTCTGCTACGCTGAGTGCTTCTGCAATTCTGTCATCTTCCTGTGCAAGCGCTTCTTCTTTATCCAAAAATAAATGACTTCCTTTTGCATACATGACTCTTACATCATCGCCGACATAATCCTGAATTCCTTCAAGTGCTGTAATATAACGGGAAGCTGTTCCATGATAATTTCCATCCAGAGAGCTTCTGTTATCTGCATTTGGTCCGATAACACCAATAATCTTAAGTTCTTCTTTTTTAAGCGGTAAGATTCCATTATTCTTAAGAAGAACAATCCCTTCCTCTGCTGCTTTTCTGGAAAGTTCCAGATGTTCTTTGGATTCTACTGCTGTATATGGAATCTTATCAAATTCAGTCTCGTCGAACATTCCAAGCAAAAATCTTGTAGTAAAGAGACGGATTGCAGCCTCTTTTACTTTTTCTTTTGTGGTCAGTCTTTTATTTAATGCTTCTTTTAAACACAGGTAAGTACAGCCACAATTTAAGTCACAGCCTTTATTTAATGCCAGTGCTGAAGATTCTACACCGTTTTTGGTTACCATATGGTGTTCATGGAAATCACGGATTGCCCAGCAGTCTGATACATAATGGCCTTCAAATTTCCAATCTTCACGAAGAATATGTTCCATCAGTTCTTCACTTGCACAGCACGGTTCTCCGTTTGTACGGTTGTAAGCTCCCATCACTGCTTCTACATCTGCTTCTTTTACGCAGGCTTCAAAAGCCGGAAGATAGGTTTCATACATATCTTTCTTGTTTGCTTTTGCATCGAAAGAATGACGAAGTGCTTCCGGTCCGGAATGCACTGCAAAATGTTTTGCACATCCTGCTGTCTTTAAATATTCTCCATCCCCCTGCAGTCCTTCGATAAATGGAACTGCAAGCCTGGATGTTAAAGTCGGGTCTTCCCCGTAAGTTTCATGTCCTCTTCCCCATCTTGGGTCACGGAAGATATTTACGTTTGGAGACCATAATGTAAGACCTTTGTAAATGTCTCTGTCTCCATGTTTTGTAGACTCATTATATTTTGCACGTGCCTCTTCTGAAATAACAGAAGCCTCTGCTTTCATTAAATCTGTATCCCACGCTGCTGCCATTCCAATTGCCTGTGGGAATACGGTTGCTGTACCTGCTCTTGCTACTCCATGAAGGCCCTCATTCCACCAGTTGTACTCCGGAATTCCCAGTCTTTCAATTGCCGGAGCATCGAATTTTAACTGACTTGCCATCTCATCTACTGTCATCTGTGAAACCAGTGCTTCTGCCCGTTCTCTTGCTTTTTTTCTGTCTCTCATCTTTTTCCTCAATTCATCTCTTTATTTATCAGCAAACTATTTTTATTAGCAAACTATTTTATTAGCAGACTTTAATTACACCTTTTACGATATCTGCTTTATTCTTTACGCAGGAATCCAGCGCATTCTGGATATCATCTAACTCAAAGTAGTCTGTTACGATATCTTTGATATTGATTTTTCCGGAAGCGACTGCATCGATTGCCATCGGATAAATATTTCTGTAACGGAATACCGTTTTAAATGTCAGTTCTTTATCCAACGCAAGACTCATAGGTAAAGTTTCTTCTCCTGACGCAGAATAACCAACAAGTACAATTGTAGAAC
>JAIIAN010000360.1 GCA_022717655.1 Bacillota bacterium
CATCTTTTTTAAAATACGTTATTTTAATCATTTCTTTTGCAACCTGTTATTTAAAGCATTCCTCCAGAGCGATCCCACTTTTTCTATTACATCCTGTTTTATATCAGGAACATGTAAGTTATTTTTATCCTTATTATTTTTGATAACATTATCAATAACTTCAAAAAAAAGCTGTTCATGCGGAGTGTCACCAATATATCGCCTATCCTTAAGTGTTATTTTCAATTCTTCTAACCGCTGAGATTGCTCATCACTACGCTCAGAAAGCGCAAGTAATGCATAATACTCATCGAAAACAGCCTCATTTTCCGGGTCTAGTGTACTATTCAGGCCAAAAAAAACAGAGGTTAGTAACTGTTCCACGCGAAAATCTGCCGGGTTTGGTAAATCATCTATCAATTCAATGCCAGCTTCACCACGGCGCATCACGCATACTTCACCTTCTCCTAGACCACGTAAACATAGAGGATCATGGGTAGTACATATAAATTGCATTCCTGGAAAGGCTCGCTTAAGTGCACTGACAATCCGCATTTTCCATGTTGGATGCAGGTGACAATCGAGTTCATCCAACAAAACAATGCCTTCTGCATTGTTCGGATTTACCCAAAGTTTGACGGCTACCGCTAGGATATCAACACACAATGCAATAACACTTTTAAAGCCATCACTGAGAGATGAGAGGGGCGTTTCCTGACCATTCAAAGATACTATAACCCTCTCTTTTTGTTTAGAAAAAATAGTATCATCCTCCAGTGCCAATAGATCTTTTAGCAACCTAGCGCTGTGGTCAAAAATCATCGGTGACTGTTCCAAAAGCCATGATTGTGCAGAAATAAGAGGTGAAAATGGATCGTACAAATTGTCCATGCGAACATAGTTAGGATCTTTGTCATTAATCCTGACTGAATCTCGTGGTAAAAGCCGTGTTGCACCATATCCCAACAGGACAAATTGCACATATTTTGCTTCTTTATCGCCCTTAACCGTTAAACCGTTCCCCTCGTAATTCACCGTCGCTTTTTTATTTTTAGTACGCGAAAATATGGCTTCTTTATGAGAAATAGTTAGGACATGTGGTTCGATAAAACCACTTACTTTTACTTTAATGAAGGCTTTTTTACACTTCTCCCTAATAAGAGTGGCGGGATTTATATTATCAGCCTTAAGCAATTTAAAGAAATTATCTGCCCCTCCCAGACATAAAGCTATTGCCTGTAATACCGAACTTTTTCCAGTACCATTCTCTCCTAATAGCATCTGCCAGTTGCTGGAAACATTGAGTTTCAGAGAACGAATACCTTTAAAATTTTCAATCGTTATCAATTCAATTCGGCGTTCCTGAGAACGTGAAATAGCAATACCGCGACTGCTAGTTAAGGAGAAATCGGACTGTGCTATCTCAAATGCTTTTAGATTCTCTTTCTTCTTAAGAATTTCTTTTTTTGTCACCACATGAATTGAGTCCAGCCACTCAAAACGATACCCAGTTTGCCGAGTGATTTTTCTTAGTTCTGTCGCTAGCAATTGACGTTTCATCGCAACATATTCAGCATCATTACTAGTAAGCAGGTCCAACTGGCGAAGCCCTGTACTTAACAAGTCTTCAAAAACGACTCCCCCTTCTGCGTAAGATAGAACCGTCTTAAGATTGTAACCCAGCTCATCCATCGCTCTTTTACGAGCTATTATAAGCGACGGGCGATTTAACCCAAGGATGGTTATCGTCATCTGTCCGCGCCGTGTATCACTCAACACTTGCCCTTCCCAATCGTATACCAAGTGGTCAGCAGGGTTATCAATTGTTGGATCTAGCAATAAAGGTTCTTCCAGTATCTCGCCACCAATTGCAAATGCGCGTTTTGTTTCATCTTCCAGTGGAAAGCGGTTTGCTTTCCCACTAGTAATACCTTCGTGCCTGCGAGTACGGTTACAATCAGGGCAACTTAACAATAAATTTTCCCATTGACTTGCCAGCCACCAGTAACCGGGGTGCGCAGGGCTTTCAGCAACACTACTTTTCGGGCGATACTGGCAAATATCACCCGGAGTTGTTGAACCGAGTCGCGATTCACACCAAGCACATTTCCCGTGAAAAAGCGCATTCAGAGCTTCTTTCACTTCAACTGATTTGTATACTTTGAAATCAAACCAACTCTGAGAAGGTTTTTTCTCAGTGAAAAACATGCGTGCTTTGTAT
>JAIIAN010000361.1 GCA_022717655.1 Bacillota bacterium
TTGATGAACCGACTTCCGCTTTGGATTCCAAGACTGAAATTAATATCTGCAAAACAATTGATGAAATTTCCAAAGACCGTACGGTAATTACAGTTGCACACAGACTAAATACAATCCGTGATTACGACAGAATCTATGTGCTGGACAGGGGAGAAATTGTGGAACAGGGAACACATTCTGAACTGATGACCATGCATGGAAGATATGCACATATGTACAAGGAATTTATTAACAAGGAAATGAGGGACAGGGTATGAAAGATACCAGAAGATTTTTGCAATATATTGGGAAATACAGATTCCGCTACTGGCTGATTCTGATTATCACATTAATTACCGAGTCAGCTTTGCAGGTTCTGTATTCTTATGTCACCAAACAGACGATTAATGCGATTGAATTTCAGAATATGCAGATGTTTAGGACAGCGGTAATAGTATGTGTGATTATAGTCATATGCAAATGTCTTTTTCCATATCTGCGGTATTTTCATATTCATCTTGTAAGAAGAATGGTTTATGAGCTGAAGTTAAGACTATTTGAGAAGCTGTTGGATATGAACATGAAATTTTATGATGATACACACAGCGCCGAAGCGATGAGAACTCTTAATATGGACGCTGATTCTTTAAAAACAGCATGGTTTTCACATGTTTACTGGGTGTCGGGAAAGATTGTGCTTGTCATTGCGTCAGTTGTTACAATGTGTTTTTACAGCCCGATTCTGACATTCATTGCACTGATAATCAGTGTGCTTACAGCATTTGTGTCCATCAGGATAAATAATTCTATTAAAAAGCATGCGAAAAATGTACAGAAGAAATCTGCCAAGCTGGCAACATTGTTCAGCGATATAATATCAGGCTTTGTTACATTAAAGATGAATCCGGGAGCGTCAATTGTGTTGAAACATTTTTACAAAGAAAATGAAGAATCAGCACAGGCAGAAAGGTCGAGGGTGAGAATGGAAGCGTCACTTGAGATGGCAGCATTTTTATTGGGAATTATTGGAAGCTTTGGCACAATTATTGTGGGCGCACTGCTTGTGGCAGATGGAAAGCTGAATTTCGGAATAGTTATGGCTGTAGTCACATTGCAGATGAGTATGAGTTCAGCTATGCAGAGGTTCGGAAGTTCACTGGCGGTATTTACCACATCGGTTGTGCGTGCAGGGCATGTGTTTGATTTCCTTGAGTTGGAGCAGGAAGAATGTGTGGGTTGGAATACGCAGACACAGGTTGATACGGTGGATTTGCATGATAAATGTAATGTTGCTATAGAACTTTACAAACTACATTTTTCATATGACGACATGGAAAATACACAGCTTTATTATGAGGGGCTTAAGGTGGAAAATGGTGAAAAAATTATGCTGGCAGGAGAATCAGGCTGTGGTAAAAGCACATTTTTAAAACTATTACAGAGGTTATATCCTGTTGAAAGCGGCAGTGTCAGATTATATGGCAGGGAGTTGAATGAGTATTCTTTAATGCAGTTGAGGAATATGATTACTTATGTACCGCAGGAAAGTTATCTGTTTGAGGGTACGATTCGGGAGAATATTGAATATGGGTGGAATAAAGCAGGCAGTCCGGATATGGATATGATTGTCAGAGCGGCAAAACAGGCATATGCAGATGAATTTATCAGTGAACTACCTGATGGATATGACACAAGGCTGACCGCCGGTGGAATGAATCTGTCAGGTGGTCAGCGCCAGCGGATAGCGATTGCGAGGGCAATGCTTAAGGATTCACCTGTTATTCTGATGGACGAGCCATCTTCAGCGCTTGATACGCACAGTGAAAATGTATTTCTTAAGGTACTGGATTCTTTGATGAAGGATAAAACGGTTATTATGGTGTCACATAGAATGACTGGAGTTGAGAGGTTTGACAGGGTGGTGAGGCTGTAGATATCTTTAAGGTTGAAAGAAAAATTTACATGGTTTATAAAAATGCCTCATACGGCAAAAAATTAAATAATATGATTGCATATTTTATATAAAATGGATATACTTTCTTATCTAAAGATATATTGACTGAGTTTGAGGGAAGAGGAGATGAAGTTCATGTGCTTCCCTTGTCTTTTTCCGAATACTTTTGTTTTAAGCAGGGCGATAAAAGTGAAGCATATGATGATTATTTTCTCAAAAAGATTATTGATAACCCGGTGTATATGGGGAAGATAGCATAC
>JAIIAN010000362.1 GCA_022717655.1 Bacillota bacterium
ACGAAGTCCGGCAGCACAATGGCTTTGATTGCAGTCGGTACTGTGCTAATTGTGGCAGGCGTTATTTGCTTTGTTCTTTCGAAAATCGCCGTGGGCGCAGTTCTTTCGGTTGTTGGATTTGCTGTACTTCTTGTGGCTTTTTGGACACATACAAAGCAGATGGTCAATCGAGGCACCGAGCAAGTTGCCGTTGAAAGCAGCGCCATCAGTGAAGCCGAAATTCAGGAACTATATACGTTGCAAAAGAACGTGGCAGAGTTCCTTATGAGGTTCTATGAGGATGCGTCAGAACCAAATGCAAAGCTGATAAACCTGCTGCTCGATAAGAAGACTTACTTGCAGTTGCAGGAACGGAAGAGTGGCTTAGAAAGTGAGAAGGATTCTCTACGCACTAAAATAGATGCGCAGCAGAACTATGTGCAGGAAGTATTTGGAAGATATTATCCGGGAGAGCCATATCAGGAACGGTTTGTAATGGATTTGAGAACCCGTTGGCATGAATATGGAACTTTGCAAAGTCGGCAGAAAGATGTTCAGCGAGAGCGAGAAAGGCTTAGTTCCGAAATCGGACAGCTTGAAGATGGCTTAAAGGCGGTGCTGGAGAAATATCATCTGGATGACAATGCAGATGATATTTTAACACAGTTGCGGAAATTGGATGAAGATGCAAAAGAACTTTCGAGGTTGGACGCTAAATGGAAAAACACAAAGGAAGGGCGTGAGAAAGCCGAAAACCAGAAAGAAGAGCTGACGACCGCAATCGAAGCCGTTTTGAAGAAGTATCATGTGTTTGTGGAAGGACAGCCCTACAATGTATCTCTCGAATCGCTGAGAAACAACCTTGCAGCATACAAAACGGCTGAAAAAAATGTGGCAGATTACTATACCAACAAGAATAAATTTGAAAAGCAAAAATCGGAGGCAGAAGAGGAACTTGAGCAGTTCGCTCGCAAATATGGATTCCAACTGCCGCTGAACGAAAAAATGCTTTCGCAGATTCTGGAGGACACAACAAATCATGCCTTGAAGGCGAATCGAAAGGCAGAAATCGTAGAAGCTATCGAGAATTTCAAGAAACAGCACACAGAATTCAAGGATGGTTTACCTGAAGCAAGACAGGAACAGGAAGAACTTCCCGCTGTGAACACTCTGATTAGTGCAGAGAATATTGCAAAAGGAAAACTGAATGGGGTGGAGGAAAGCCTTCAGGCAGCACGAGACGACCGCAAAAAACTTTTGCAGACAGTTGAGCAAATTCCCGAAATGGAAGATCAACTGAAGCGTCTGATGGAACAGCGCGAAGAAGCTGAACAGAACTGTAGTATTCTGGACGCGACCTTGAATTTATTGGAAACGGCCAAGAACAATCTTTCAAATCAGTATGTTGGCGGCGTGGAGCGGAACTTTGCGGCGTATGTACATGAACTGCTGGGTGACGATTTTAGCAAAGCACTTGTGGACCATGATCTGACCATCCATGTGGACGAAAAGGGCGAAGCACGAGAAATTGACTATTTCAGTGCTGGAACGGTGGACAGTGTTATGCTCTGCATGAGACTTGCGCTGATTGATGCTCTTTTCAAGCAGGAAAAGCCTTTTGTTCTATTGGATGATCCTTTTGTAAATCTGGATGATGAGCATACAGAACGTGCGCTGGAGATGCTAAAGGAAATTGCAAAGAATAAGCAGGTTGTGTATATGGTTTGCAATAGTAGCAGGTGCTGATTTTCCACAGAAGCTGGCATAAAGAAAAGACGACCACTCACTGCGCCTGTCGGCAACGTGAGTGGTCGTTTGCTATATTTGATGATTAAATTTTCAGGCTGCCGTGGTCGCAGCCGAGGGAAAGATAATGCGCAATCTCCCCACCCAGCACCATCTGTGCATACTCCAAGGGCTTATGGTACAGCAGCCAGTCCAGTTCTGCCCGCTGTGCCGGGGTGTTGCCGTATTCGTCCTCAATGGCGATGCAGTCAATGGCAACGGTGGTGCCATCCTCGAACCGGGCTTCCACTCGGTTGGTGTTCATGTTGTAGCGGCAGGAAAGCAGTTTGTTCATAGTCGTATCCTCCATGACTTGATTTTGATGTTCGGCCACTCAAACCAATGCCGTCAAGTCGGTAGGGGATAGGGCGATTTTATTTGTCGGAGAGTAAGTGCACGGTTTCTGCACGGATTTTGCACGGTTTC
>JAIIAN010000363.1 GCA_022717655.1 Bacillota bacterium
AAAGATTCTCTTCAAAAAGAAGAACAGCAGGGGATGCTCAAAATTACAGTGGATGGAAAACAGTATGGTACATATTCACTTTCAAAAGACCGGACAATAGAAATCAATGATACAAATATCTGCGAAATAAAGGATGGAAAGGTGACAATGACAGAAGCAGACTGTCCGGACAAGTTATGTATTCATCAAAAAGCGATTTCTACAAAGGGAGGAACAATAGTGTGTCTGCCAAACAAAGTGGTATTGGAAATCGAGAGCAGTGAAAAACCAGATAGTATTACTTATTAAGAAAAATAAGATATTGGAATTTAGAGAGAATGAATGAGATAATAATAAAAAAGACAGCATATTTAGGCATATTTTCTGCAATTGCAATTATATTTGGCTATGTAGAATCTTTATTTCCTCTTGGAATCCCTGGAGTGAAACTGGGGCTTGCAAATCTTGTAATTGTTTTTTTGCTTTATTTATATGGGGTAAAAGAAGCTGTTGCGGTTTCCTTTGTGCGTATTCTGGTCATTGGTTTTTTGTTTGGAAATCTGTTTTCTATATTATTTAGCCTTGCAGGCGCAGTGGTGAGTCTTGGGCTTATGGTGATTTTAAAAAAGACGAACTGGTTTTCTGTAGTGGGAGTCAGTGTTGCTGGAGGAGTTGCACATAATATTGCTCAAATTGTCGTAGCATCGTTTGTTGTGGGAAACTTGAATCTGTTCTGGTATCTTCCGGTACTGTTAGTATCTGGTGTCATAGCAGGATTTTTAATGGGAACGTTAGCAACGGAAGTATTAAAGAGAATAGAGCTTAAAAAGCATGAAAGACAGAAAAAAACTAGAAAGGACAGAACATGATTGCTTATATAAAAGGTGAAGTTGCCTGGATAGAAGAAGAACGAATTGTTTTGGAATCTGGAAATATCGGATATAATATTATGATGCCGGCATCTTCTTTAGAAGCGCAGGATTTTATAGGAAAAGAGGTCAAGATTTATACGCATCTGAATGTAAGAGAGGATGCAATGCAGTTGTATGGATTTTTAACTTTAGATGAATTAAAAACCTTTCGTCTGCTGTTAGGAGTCAATGGAATTGGTCCAAAAGCAGCACTTGGAATTTTATCGGGGCTTACAACAGATGAACTGCGTTTTGCTGTGCTTTCAGATGATGTAAAAACGATTTCAAAAGCACCTGGAATTGGAAAGAAAACAGCACAGAAATTAATTTTAGAATTAAAAGATAAAATTGATTTAGAAGAAGCATTTGAGACAAAGCAGACGCATGTTATGGAAACAGAAGGAAAGATAGACAGTAAAGAGAACAAGGATGCAAAAAAAGATGCAGTTGCTGCATTGACTGCGCTTGGATATTCAAGCACAGAAGCTCTGCGTGCAGTCCGTCAGGCAGGCGTTACGCCGGATATGGATGTGGAAACAATTTTGAAATTGGCATTAAAAAATATGAGTTTGTAGTGGGAAAAGAAGATGGAAAGAAGAATCATAACAACGGATGTAATGGAAGAAGATTTAAAGAACGAGGGAAATCTTCGTCCACAGCTTTTAGCCGACTATATTGGTCAGGAAAAAGCAAAAGAAAATCTGAAAGTTTATATCGAAGCTGCGAAACAGCGAAATGATGCATTAGACCATGTTCTTTTTTATGGCCCTCCAGGACTTGGAAAGACAACACTTGCCGGAATTATTGCAAATGAGATGGGCGTTCATCTAAAAGTGACGAGCGGTCCGGCGATTGAAAAACCAGGAGAGATGGCAGCAATTTTAAATAATCTTCAGGAACATGATGTATTATTTGTTGATGAAATTCATCGGTTAAATCGGCAGGTAGAAGAAGTTTTGTATCCGGCAATGGAAGATTATGCCATTGACATTATGATTGGAAAAGGAACTTCAGCGAGGTCGATTCGCCTGGAACTTCCGAAATTTACATTGGTAGGAGCAACGACCCGTGCCGGAATGTTGACTGCACCTCTTCGTGACCGTTTTGGCGTGGTACATCATCTGGAATATTATACAGAAAATGAATTAAAAACGATTATTATCCGTTCTGCAAAAGTACTTGGAGTAGAAATTGATGAAGAAGGCGCAATGGAAATGGCAAGACGCTCAAGAGGGACTCCTCGTCTGGCAAATCGTCTGTTAAAAAGGGTACGTGATTTTGCACAGGTGCGTTATGATG
>JAIIAN010000364.1 GCA_022717655.1 Bacillota bacterium
CTTCTTTTTCCTGATTTGTCAGCTCACTTGCATCCACTAATTCTAATTTATCCACAAATCTTCTCTCCTCTAATTATTTTTTTGGGATTTTCTTCTGTCACTCTTCTACAGACCTCAATTCCTGCCTTTTTCTTTATATATCCCGCTGCATCCTGTATTTTTGGTCGCCTCTCTTTTGAACTATGTGCATCTGTTGCCACCACATGAACCAGCCCATGCCGTATTAATTTTTTTAAGTACCACTTTTTTTTTGTTCCCATCCGACCAGTCAAGCTTGAAGCATTTACTTGAATACAGGCTCCCATATCTATAAGATTTTGTATATCTGCCTCTTTTCTTAAGCACTCATACCTTTCAATATGTGCCAATATTGGAAAATATCCTGCTATCTGAAGTTCCTGAACTGCTTTTTTTATTGTGAGTAATTCCACATACGGTGTAAATTCAATCAAAACATAACGAGTATGATTTAAGGTTAAAGCTTCTCCTGCTTTTAATGCTTCTAACACTCCAGAGCTGTAAAAAATTTCATTACCTAAAAAAAGCTCTATATCAAGATTCATTGCCTCTATCTCTTTACAAACCTCTTCATATACTTCCTGACATTTCTTAGAAAAACCCTCTTTTCTTTCACAATTATAATGCGGTGTTGCAAGAATAGTTTCTATCTTTTCTTTTTTTGCCATTCGAAGCATCTTTCTTGTCTCTTCGATCGTTTCAGCACCATCATCCACTCCAGGCAAGATATGACAATGTATATCAAACAACTTATTTATCCTCCTGATTAGCTTTTATTCATGAACAGCTACAGTTAATTTTTCTACATTTGACTGATTCTGATCACTATCTACAACATAATAAGAAATTTCATAATTTCCTGCCTGGTCGGTATTTACTTCACCTTCCAGTCTAATTTGACGATATAAAGTATTTGTATCATCTTTATCATCTGAAATATTTTCTATGTAGTTCATATATTGAAAGGGAGATCCTACCTGTAAATCCACATGATCTGTAGACAGACGAAGTTGTGGACTACCCTCTGGAAGTGCTGCAATATTCGCTTCTGTATCGGAATTTTCGTCTGATGGCTGTTGTTGTTCCGCATTTTCCTGATTTTCCTCAGATGATTCATCTGTCTGTTCTTCCTGTAACTGCTGTTCTTTTTGAGTTTCCTGATTTTCTATTTCAACTTTACAGGTTAACTTTGTCACATTATTAGAATGATCCATTGCTGAATATCTAACTTCTAAAGAACCGCTTCCATTATCTTTTATTGATTCTACCATCAAAGAATCCGACACATCTCCATCTTTTTTATCCATTGCCTTCACTCCATTCAGCAACACTTTTTTGTCTCCACCGATTTCATAAGATACTTTCCTATCCTCTGAAACAATAATCTCTGGTCCTGTCTTATCACGTGTCATGACAAGCACTCCTGAACCGACAACAATCACAATGCAAACCAGTCCAAGTAAAATAAATAAGCTTTTTTTCTTCATATTGCCTCACTCTTTCTTAGTAATCGGGCATTGATTTTTATTATTAGTTTCTTAATTTCTTCCACAGCATTTTTTATATTTTTTGCCACTTCCGCAAGGACATAAGTCATTTGGATAAATTTTCTGATTTCTCTTTTGCTGTGCTGCACGGAAATTCGGGAAATTATTTTTCGGTTTCTTTACAGTAATTTCATTTGGAGTATGCCCTCTATAGATAATCATTCTAGTACTGTTTACCACTGCCTGAAGCAATGTTGAGAATGTTCTTACACCCTCTTTGCTCTGGAAATCATATTTTTCGATTACTTCCTGAAGTTTTCCATAAACATCACCATGTCCTGTCGCTAAATAACTCCAGATATCTGCTGTTACGACTACTGCCTCTTCATATCCAAGTTCAAATTCTTTCTGGAAAAATACAAATAACTTCTTATAAGAAGCTTCATCTAACAGACATCCCTTTGTAGAAAGTTCTTCCACCTGCTGCCAAGATGGAACATAGAACGTTTTTCCCTGCTGTTCATTTAATAATGCTTCATAAGCATCTCCTGCAATTAATTTTTTGTCCATAATGACGTCTTCAGAAATGACACATGGATTAACCTCATAAGGAATTTCATCAAATAATGTTATAAATGCCTCTTTATCTGCATGATAATGAGGACGAGACTCATAGAC
>JAIIAN010000077.1 GCA_022717655.1 Bacillota bacterium
CTACTAATCGGTCGAGGGCTTGACCAGAAGCTGAGAAATCAGCGGAGCGGCAAGTGTCTGCATGGTTTCGGTTTTGTATATGTAGTTTTGAAGGTACATGTTTAATAAGAACATGAAGAAGAATCCGAAAGGGTTCTTTTTTGTTTATCAAGTTTTATTTCAGATATAAAAAATTTTTTCCCAGTATTTACAAGAATTGTATTTTGTACTAAAATGATAACATTCTTGGAAAAGTGGAGGACAATAAAATGGGAACAGTAATAATACCAGAAGGTTATAAATCCTGCCTTTCAACTTATGAGACACAGGAAGCAATCGGTATGATTAAAAATCTGATGCAGAAAAAACTCTGCATGGCGTTAAAATTAAAAAGAGTAACAGCACCTTTATTCGTAGACCCGGCGTCTGGATTGAATGATGATTTAAATGGTGTAGAAAGACCAGTCACATTTGATATTCCAGATGCAAAGATGGAAGCACAGGTTGTACATTCTCTTGCAAAGTGGAAACGTATGGCTTTATACCGCTATAATTTCCATCCTGGAAAAGGAATTCTTTGTGACATGAACGCAATCAGAAGAGATGAAGAATTAGATAATTTACATTCTGCTTACGTAGACCAGTGGGACTGGGAAAAAATCATCACAGCAGAAGACAGAAATATGGATTATCTGAAAAATACAGTTACACGTATTGTAGAATCTATCTGTAATGCATTAGACGAAGTAAAATATCAGTATGAAAATCTGCATACAGAACTTTGCAGAGAAATCACTTTTATTACTTCCCAGGAATTAGAAGATTTATATCCAAATCTGACTCCAAAGGAAAGAGAAAATGCTTTCGTCAAAGAGAAAAAGACTGTATTTATCATGCAGATTGGTGATTTATTAAAATCCGGAGAACGTCACGATGGAAGAGCACCGGACTACGATGACTGGAAATTAAACGGAGATTTATTATTCTGGCATGAACCGCTTCAGTGTGCGTTAGAGGTATCTTCTATGGGTATCCGTGTAGATGCAAAAACTCTGGATGAACAGCTGACAAAAGCAGGATGTGATGAAAGAAGAAACTTAACTTTCCACAAAATGCTGTTAAATAATGAACTTCCGCTGACAATCGGTGGTGGTATCGGTCAGTCCAGAATCTGTATGCTTCTGCTTCAGAAAGCACATGTAGGTGAAGTACAGGCAAGTATCTGGGATGAACATACATTAGAAGCTTGTGAAAAAGCTGGAATCGAAATCTTATAATTTAGACAAATATAAAAAGAAGCTCTGAACAATTGTTCTTGAGCTTCTTTTTTGTATTACTCATAAGATTTAATTATTAGATGAGCTTGATTTCTTTGATTTTTTAGAACTTGAACTACTGCTTTTTTTGGAATCAGAACTATTAGAACTATCAGATGAAGATGAATTTGAGGAAGAGTCGGATTCATCCGCTTCTAAATATTCACCCCATACATAGCCAGTCTGACCGTCATATTCGATACGACTCCAGCCATTACTGCAGATACCGGTTCTTGTTACGGTGGTATCTGGGTCAAGTGCTCCAATGACCTGTGCATCTCCGTCGGCGTCTGCACGGACATTTACATTGTAAAGAGCAGTAACGTTTTCTTTTGTCAGTTCAACATCGACATCTGCTCCTGGTTTATCATATCCTGGAGAACTGGAAGTGGAAGTTGTGTCTTCCTCTTCTTGGTCTTCCTCTTCTGTCTGTTCGAGTTTTGCTGATAAAAGGTCTGAGTTATCATCGGTTGTAATGATTTTTCTCAGACGCACGTTGCTGGTATCGGTTCCATTACGTGCACCTACATAAATCAGAGTTACATTGTTTCCTGGAATGACACCGCTGTTGCAGTCGAGTTCTACTTTCTGCATATTAAAAGTAATAGAATCACCATCGGATGTTAAAATGGTAATCGTTTTTCCTGTAATTGCTGTGACTGTTCCGTCGATAGAGGCAGAAACAGCATCAAGAGAAGCCTGTTCTTCACGCTCTTTTTCTGCGGAGCTTTTAAAGGTCAAAGCGAAAATCAGAACAATGAGCAGTAATAAGACAGAAATTCCAATTAGTATCACCTGTTTTTTGTTTTTTAACACTCAAGTTATCCTCCTTTTATACCCTATTGTATATTGTATAGGATTTACGAAAAATGTCAATGACTGAAAATGTTAAAAAAACTGGGTTGCGTTTGTGCCATTTGCTATGCTATACTCATAAAAGAAGAGCAAGGTTACTGACAATGTTACTTGAGAGAGAGTCTGAATTTCAGACTCTTTTTTCCTGTATAAAATCAAATGACTCAAATAATTTTATGGAAAGGATTATTATGCTGAAAATAAAAGAGTATACAAAGGTAGAAAGTCTCGAAGAGGCATATCAGTTAAATCAGAAAAGAACAGCCTGTCTTATCGGCGGTATGGTCTGGTTAAAGATGGGAAATCGCAATGTGAGTATGGCAATCGATCTTTCAGGCTTAGGATTGGATACCATTGAGGAAGATGAAAATGAATTTAGAATCGGATGTATGACTTCACTTCGCAGTCTGGAGCTTCATAAAGGACTGGCTGATTATACAAATGGAGCAATGCGTGAAAGTGTAAGACATATCGTTGGAGTTCAGTTCCGTAACTGTGCAACAGTTGGCGGAAGTATTTTTGGGAGATATGGTTTTTCCGATGTATTGACTATGTTTCTGGCGATGGATTCTTATGTAGAACTTTATAAGGGTGGAATTATTCCAATGAAGGAATTTGCCCAGATGAAGAAAGACAGGGATATTCTGGTACGCATTATTGTAAAAAAAGCACCGACACATACGGTATATTTAAGTCAGAGAAATTCAGCAACCGATTTTCCGGTGCTGACTTGTGCAGTTGGATTAGAGGAAAAGAAGGTCAGAATCGTAATTGGAGCAAGACCTCAAAAAGCAATGTTGATTGAAAAAGAGTTAGAATCTTCTTTTAAATTTAAAGTAGAAGAAGTAGAGGCACTGGCAGAAGAAGTGCAGAAACTGGTTCCGACCGGCAGCAATATGAGAGCATCTGCCGAATACCGAAGCCATTTAGTAAAGGTACTGACAAAGAGAGCACTTGTACAGGTGGAAGGAGATGCAAATGAAAATTAATTTCTTTTTAAACGGAAAAAAAGTACAGGAAGAAATCGCACCGGATTTATTATTATTAGATTTATTAAGACAAAAAGGATGTTATAGTGTAAAAAGAGGCTGTGAAACCGCAAACTGTGGACTGTGCACGGTACTTATGGACGAAAAGCCAGTCTTATCTTGTAGTATGCTTGCAGCCAGAGCGGATGGCAAAAAGATTGTAACGTTAGAAGGAATGCAGGAAGAAGCCAAGGAATTTGGTGGCTTTTTAGCAGACGAAGGTGCAGAACAGTGTGGCTTTTGTAATCCGGGATTTATTATGAATATCTTTGCAATGTTAAAAGAGCTGGAAAATCCGACAGAAGAGCAGATTAATGAATATCTGGCTGGCAACTTGTGCCGTTGTTCTGGATTTATGGGACAGACCAGAAGTATTTTGAAATTTCTGGAACATAAAAAAGCAGAGAAAGGAGAAGCCTAATGAAATATGTAAATAGCGGAGTCAGAAAAAAAGATGCGGAAGCATTGGTAACCGGACAGCCGGTCTACACAGATGACCTTGCACCGAAAGACTGTCTGATTGTTAAACTTTTAAGAAGTCCGCATGCGCATGCGTTAATCGAAGAAATTAAAACAGATGCAGCAATGAAAGTACCTGGAATCGCTTGCATTCTTACCTATAAAGATGTACCACAGGATCGTTTTACAATGGCAGGTCAGACTTATCCGGAATTTAGTCCGTATGACCGTCTGATTTTAGACCAGAGAGTGCGTTTTGTCGGAGATGCCGTAGCAATTGTTGCCGGAGAAACCGAAGCGGCAGTTGATAAGGCGCTTAAAATCATAAAAGTAAAATATCAGGTATTGGATGCTATTTTAGATTTTCATGATGCAAAAGATAATAAAATTTTGATTCATCCGGAAGATAACTGGGAATCCAGATTTCCGGTTGGGGCAGATAATAAAAGAAATCTCTGTGCTTCTTCAGAAGAAGGCATGGGAAATTTGGAAGAGACATTCGCAAAGTGTAAATACGTTGTAGAGAAAACTTATCATACAAAAGCGAATCAGCAGGCAATGATGGAAACTTTCCGCAGTTATACTTATCTGGAACATTTTGGACGTCTTGTAATCGTTTCTTCCACGCAGGTTCCATTCCATGTAAGAAGAATTTTAGGTCGAGCACTTGGAATCGGTGCGTCTAAAGTGCGTGTAATTAAACCACGTATTGGTGGCGGTTTTGGAGCGAAGCAGACCCTGGTAACAGAAGTTTATCCGGCAATTGTGACAATTAAAACCGGAAGACCGGCAAAATTAGTATATACGCGCTATGAATCTCAGATTTGTTCGTCTCCGCGTCATGAAATGGAAGTAAAAGTAAAAGTCGGTGCAGATGAAGATGGAAAAATTCTGGCAATTGATTTATTTACTTTATCGAATACTGGTGCATTTGGAGAACATGGACCGACAACGGTTGCCTTATCCGGACATAAGTCAATCGGGTTATATCGAAATACAGAGGCATATCGTTTTGGATATGATGTAGTCTATACAAACCGTATGGCGGCAGGTGCATATCGCGGTTATGGAGCGACACAGGGAATCTTTGCGCTGGAATCTGCAGTCAGTGAGCTGGCAGAAAAGATGGGCATGGACCCGACTTTGATTCGTGAGAAAAATATGATTCGTGAAGGGGATCCATTTATTGCTTATGATGGTTCTCCGACTGCTACAAGCTGTACTTTGGATCAATGTATGGAACGTGCCAAAGAAATGATTGGCTGGGATGAAAAGTATCCGAGAAAAGAACTTCCAAATGGAAAAGTCAGAGGTGTTGGTGTGGCCATGGCAATGCAGGGTTCCGCAATTTTCAAAGTTGACGTTGGTGGTGCTACTTTAAAATTAAATGAGGATGGTTCTTATACCCTTGGACTTGGTGCAACTGATATGGGAACTGGATGTGATACGATTTTATCGCAGATGGCAGCGGATATTTTAGGAACAGATTTAAACAATGTCGTTCCGTTCGGTGTAGATACCGATATTTCTCCTTATGATTCGGGTTCGTATGCTTCTTCCACAACTTATATTACCGGAAAAGCGGTAGCAAAAGCAGCAGAAAATTTAAAAGAAAAAGTGATTAAAATGGGTGCTTCCATGTTGGAAGTTGAACCGGATGAAGTAACCTTTAATGGTAAATGCGTAGAAAAGAAAGACAAATCAGCAAAAGTAACCCTTCCGGAAATCGGAGTTCGAGGTACATTTGGAAATAATGATGCGCTTCAGGTGACAGAAAACTGCGGAGCTGAGATTTCACCGCCGCCTTACATGGTTGGAATAGCAGAAGTTGAGATTGATAAAGAAACCGGAAGTGTAGAGTTAATTGATTATGTCGCAGTAGTAGACTGTGGTACACCGATTAATCCAAATTTGGCGAGAGTGCAGACCGAAGGAGGAATTGCACAGGGAATTGGTATGGCATTATTTGAAGATATCCAGTATACAGAAAAAGGTGCAATGGCAAATAATTCGCTGATGCAGTACAAGATTCCAAGTCGTCTTGATGTTGGAAAAATTCGGGTTGAATTTAAGCCAAGTTATGAAAAGAGTCATCCGTTCGGTGCAAAATCAATCGGAGAAATTGTAATTGATACTCCGTGTCCGGCAATCGCCAATGCGGTTTATAATGCAGTCGGTCTTCGTGTAGAAGAGATGCCGATTAAGCCGGAAAAGATTGCTATGGCACTGCTTTGACGAAAAAAATTAGTATTTGACACTTTTTTGACACTTTTTACTATATAATTTGTCTTATTCTACTGAACGTGTTTTTACCAAGAAAACATATCGGCTAAGTATATTTAGAGAAAGGAAAGTAAAAAGAAAATGAAACAAGATGGAAGTGACAAAAAGATTTTATGGTACAGTCTTGCTTTTATGGCATTCTCTACAGTTTGGGCATTCGGTAATGTAATTAACGGTTTCTCTGAGTACGGAGGATTAAAAGCAATTATTTCGTGGGTAATTATCTTCGCGATTTACTTCGTACCTTATGCACTCATGGTTGGCGAACTTGGTAGTGCATTCAAAGACGCAGGTGGTGGTGTAAGTTCCTGGGTTCATGAAACAATCGGACCAAGAGTAGCTTATTTTGCAGGATGGACTTACTGGGTTGTACATATGCCATACATTTCCCAGAAACCAAATGCATCCTTTATTGCAGCAAGCTGGGCGATTTTCAGAGATAACCGCATCAGCTCTGTAAATACAAGGGTTCTTCAGTTTGCCTGCCTGATACTGTTCTTATTTGCAGTATGGGTAGCTTCAAGAGGAATCAACGTATTAAAGAAACTGGCTACACTGGCAGGTTCTACAATGTTTATTATGTCCTTATTATTCATTGTAATGATGATGGCAGCACCGGCTATTACAGGCGCAAAAGTGCTGGATATTGACTGGTCTATGAAAACATTCATGCCATCTTTTGACATGAAGTTCTTATTAAACTTATCCATCCTTGTATTTGCAGTAGGTGGATGTGAGAAAATTTCTCCATATGTTAATAAGACAAAAGACCCGGCAAGAGATTTCCCGAGAGGTATGATTGCACTGGCAATTATGGTTGCTGTGTGTGCGATGCTTGGAACAATCGCAATGGGTATGATGTTTGATTCCAACAACATTCCGGAAGACCTTATGACAAATGGTGCTTATTACGCATTCCAGACATTAGGTCAGTATTATGGACTGGGCAACTTCTTTGTAGTGGTATATGCAATCTGTAACTTAATCGGACAGTTTACTGTTCTGATTATTTCTATTGATGCACCGCTTCGTATGCTGCTGGATTGTGCAGATGAAAACTATATTCCAAAAGCAATGTTCAAACAGAACAAGCAAGGGACTTATACAAACGGACATAAGCTGGTTATCGTTATCGTATCTATCCTGATTATTGTACCGGCATTTGGTATCGACAGCGTGGATACACTGGTTCGCTGGCTGGTAAAAGTAAACTCTGTCTGCATGCCTCTTCGTTATCTTTGGGTATTTGTTGCATACATTGCACTTAAGAAGGCAGGAGATAAATTCCACGCAGAATATCGCTTTGTGAAGAATAAAACAGTTGGTATGATATTTGGTGCATGGTGCTTTTTATTTACAGCATTTGCCTGCATTATGGGTATCTACTCCGAAGACAGATTTCAGCTTATCTTAAATATCGTAACACCATTCGTACTGATTAGTCTTGGATTTATCATGCCGATGATTGCAAAACGTACGAATAATAAATAACAACAAATAAAATATTTTATTTACGGAGAGCCATGAGATTTCTGCGTCAAAGTCTTGCTGTGTGCAGGAATTTGCAGGGAGATTTCATGGTTTTTCAAAATTTTAGGAGGAATTTAAAATGTATAAAGAAACTGCTCAAGAATTACTTGAATTTATTGAAAAAAGCCCAAGCTGCTTTCATGCCGTAAAAACCATGAAAGACATGTTGAATGCAGAAGGATTTGAAGAAATTAAAGAAGCAGATAAATGGGAATTAAACAAAGGTGGAAAATACTATGTGACAAGAAATGATTCTTCTATCATCGCTTTTGTTATGCCAGAAGGAGAATTTTCCGGTTATCGAATCATGGCAAGTCATAGCGATTCTCCAACTTTTAAAATTAAAGAAAATCCGGAAATGCAGGTGGACAAAAAATATGTGAAATTAAATGTAGAACGTTATGGTGGAATGATTTGTTCTCCGTGGTTCGACCGTCCGCTTTCCGTTGCCGGAAGAATTATTGTAAAAGAAAAGGATGAATTTGTCACAAAACTGGTAGATGTAGACCGAGATTTATTAATGATTCCAAATCTTGCAATTCACATGAATCGTGAAGTAAACGATGGATATAAATACAATGCACAGAAAGATATGTTGCCGCTTTATGGAGATGGTGCTGCAAAAGATACATTTATGAAAACGATTGCGTGTGCAGCAGGAGTAAATGAAGAAGATATCTTAGCACATGATTTATTTTTATACAATCGTATAAAAGGAACGATCTGGGGTGCAAATGAAGAATTTGTTTCTTCCTCCAGGCTCGATGACTTACAGTGTGCGTTTGCTTCTTTAAAAGGATTCTTAAAAGGCGAAAAGAAAGCGCATCTGGCAGTGCACTGTGTATTAGATAATGAAGAAGTTGGAAGTGGAACAAAACAAGGTGCTGCCTCTACATTCCTGTATGATGTACTGGTAAGAATCAATGAGTGTATGGGATATTCTTATGAAGACTATGTAAGAAATCTTGCAAAGAGCTTTATGTTATCCGCAGATAATGCACATGCCGTTCATCCAAACTACAGTGATGTGGCAGATCCGGTAAACCGTCCATATCTGAATGAAGGAATTGTAATTAAATATTCTGCAAATCAGAAATACTGTACCGATGCAGTTTCCGCAGCAATGTTTAAAGATATCTGCAAAAAGGCAGACGTTCCATATCAGGTATTTACGAACCGTTCTGATATTTTAGGAGGCTCTACTCTTGGAAATATCTCAACAACAAAAGTTGCATTAAATGCAGTTGATATCGGACTTCCACAGCTTGCAATGCACTCTCCTTATGAGACAGCAGGAATTAAAGATACCTGGTATCTGATTCAGGCAGCAGGAGAATTTTTCGCTTAAAAATGAAATATGGATTGAAAGAAAAACCGGTCAGAAACTATTGACCGGTTTTTTGGGCATAATAAGGCATGAGATACATTTTTTCTCCTTTTTGATGAAATCCAAATCCAAGGTTATTTCCAGAATCAGTTACGGCATCTAAGGATTCACAGTCTTTTAAGATAAAATCAGATTTTGCAAGTGAACTCTTAAAATAAGAAAGAGAAAAGTTATTTGCACTACATTCGGGATACTGGGAAAGCAGACTACGCATTGATTTTTGTGCGTGAGAAAAATAAAAATAAGTTCCGATTAAGTCGGCATGTTCTTTCAAAAATGGGGTCAGTCTTTCATATAAAAAGGTATCATGATAAAAGTTGTGTTCATTTGAAGCAAAAAAATCCAGATGTAAATCAATGCAGTGTTTTTTTAACGGAAAGTTCGTGCTGGAATCGGCAATATATAAAATGTCGAGTTCCGGCTTTTGTTTTTCAATCAAATGTTTATACATTAAAAGGGTTTCCGGATATTTATCAATGACAATGTAAAGGCTGTCTGTTGGAAGTGCCTGCAGATGATTGTGCATAAAAAACCAGGCATTGATATAAGTTTCTGCAATGACTTTTCCATGAAGATTGACTTGATTCATTTTTTCTAACATCCAGTTATAAGAACGTTCGAACATGCTGATTAAATCGGGTGGTAAATCTTTATAAAGCTCTCGGGTCAAATCCGGCGTGTCTTGCAGATTTTGATTTTTGTTTGGTGTCATTAAAATTCCAGAAGAAATTTTGGCATGATATCCGCATTTACAGGATAGCGTTCCCTTGTATAAAAAACGTTGGTCCATTTCCACATCCTGCATGGAAAAAGAAGCACCGCAGTTTGGACAGCAGAGAAGCGAAAGTGCCTGAATCGGAATTCCGGTCGGGCTTTTTTCTGCCGTTTTTGCCTGCTCCATTTTTAAAATGTGAGCATCTAATTCTTTTATGACGGTCTGCTTTTTTAAGATTTCAGTTTGACACAAATCTCGTTTACTTTTAAATAATTCTTTTAATTCCTCTAAATCTTCGACATCTGCAAAATTTGAGATTCGTTTCAGAGACAAAATCGAATGAATTTCCCGAAGAGAGAAATCTAATTTTTTCAGAGCAAGAATCCATTCTAAGTCTTTTAATGTGGTCTCATCAAAAAAATACTGTCCCTTTGGTTTTGGGGGAACAAGAAGTCCATACTTAATATAGTAATGCAGATTGTCGATGGAGATATGGTATTCTTTTGAAACTTTTCCAATTCGCATAAATTTTCCTCACCAATAAAAATATAGACTAAAAGATAGATTTAGTGTATCGGTTTTAAGCAGAAAAAGCAAGCAAAACATGGAGTGTACTCCACGTTTTGAAATAAAAAACGAAAAATTTCGTATTGACCTAAAGTGGACTAAATGCTTTAATATAGTAGCATACAAAACAGAAATAAAAATGAATTGATAAATATGTAAAGAACAGAAAGGGTTTTAGATATGAAAATTTTAAAGAAATCACAAGAAAGAACAGAAGAAGACAGAAGAGAATTATCCCGTCTGGTACAGGATATCATTGATAATGTAAGAGCAAACAAGGATGAGGCATTAAAGGAATATGGAAGAAAATTTGATGCGTGCGAGAGAGAACAAATCCGTGTTTCCAAAGAAGAAATAGAAGAAGCCTACACACAGCTTTCCGATGAAGAAATCGAAGATTTAAAATCAGCCGCTTCTAATATTCGTGCCTTTGCAAAAGCACAGAGAGAGACCGTAAAACCACTGGAAAACTTCAGTCCGATGCCGGGAATCTTTCTTGGACACAGAATTATTCCGGTTAACTCCTGCTGTTGCTATGTGCCGGGTGGAAATTATCCACTGTATTCTACCGCATTGATGTTGATTATTCCGGCAAAGGTAGCGGGAGTCAAACGTGTGGCAGCATGTTCACCGGTCATGAAAGGTAAAGGAAAAATTAATCCAAAAACATTAGTGGCAATGGATATTGCAGGGGTGGATGAAATTTATGCAGTCGGCGGTGCTCAGGCAATCGCAGCATTTTCTTATGGAACAGAAGAGATTGCACCGGTTGATATGATTGTAGGTCCGGGTAACCGTTTTGTGACAGAAGCAAAACGGCAGTGCTATGGACAGGTTGGAATCGACTTTGTGGCAGGTCCAAGTGAAGTGCTTGTCATTGCAGATGGCAGTGGAACATCGGCAGTTGTAGCAGCCGACCTCCTTGCACAGTCCGAACACGATGTCAATGCAAAAGGAATGTTAGTTACAACCGATGAAGCATTTGGAAAGGCGGTGATTGAAGCAGTAGAAGCAGAACTTCAGGTACTTGAAACGGCAGATATTGCAAGAAAATCATGGGAGACTTACGGAGAAGTTGTAGTCGTGGATGATATCAAAGAGGCAGTGGATTTAGTCAATGATTATGCACCGGAACACTTAGAGTTAAACTTGAAAAATCCAGAAGAAGTTGTCGAAGGATTTGTCAACTATGGTTCGATGTTTATCGGAGAAAATACCGCAGAAGTCTTTGGAGATTATGCATCCGGCACCAATCACACTCTTCCGACTTTAAAAGCTGCACGCTATACCGGTGGCGTTTGGGTTGGAACCTTCTTAAAGACCTGTACGCAGCAGAGTATGACAGCAGAGGCATCAAAGAAACTGGCACCGCTTGTATCAAGACTGGCAGATGGAGAAGGTTTAATGGGACACAAAGCGGCAGCAGATATTCGTAAATAAAGATTAGAATAAGAGGTAGGGAATACCCGAAAAATCTGAGGGAGGACTCGCTTATGAGCAGCGAAAATACAAAAACACTAAAGCGAACATTTGGAATGAGAGAAGCCGTAACGATTACAGTTGGAACCGTTGTCGGAGTTGGACTGTTTACGACAGGAGCTAATGTAGTTGGTGATTTAGGACCGGCTGTTATACTGGCAACCTTAGTGGCAATGTTAATCAGCATTTATCCATCTTTATTATATGCAGAGATGGGAGCCGCACTTCCTTATGCCGGTGGAACGTATCAATACGCTTCAATGGGACTTGGCAGACCATTTGGAATGTTGGCTGGCTGGAATTTTATTATTTCACTGGTAGCCGTTACAAGTGGAGAAGCATTGGCATTTAGTTTTTATTTTAAAACGTTTTTCTCTGCACTTGGAATCGAACTTCCAGTCAGTGATACGGTCGTGGCAACGGTGATTGTTCTGGTATTTATCGTAACAAATGTACGTGGAATTGAGATGACTGGAAAGCTTCAGAATGGATTTATGTTCTTTTTCTGGGGCGTGGCAATTATCTGGTTCTTGACTATGCTTCCAAATGTAAATATGCCAAACTTTGTGCAGATGCCGGATTTCATTGCAAAATCAACACCGCTTAGTTTTATCGCATCGGTCAGCATGATTTGGTGGTGTTTTGCAGGATTTGAAACCTGCTGTGCAATGGGTGAGGAAATTAAATATCCGCAGATTAATATTCCACGAGCTTTGATTTTAGCGCCATTTATTGTGTTTGCAGTAAACTCTGCGTTTCAGTGGTTCTTAGTCGGAATCGTACCGATTTCAGAAATTTCTTCACTGGCAACAGCTTCTGCGCCGTTTGCAGAAGCGATGAAAACTGCAGGAATTCTTGGATTTCCGCTGGTACTCTTGGCAGCCGGAATTGCCTTTGGCGGTGATTTCTCTACCTTAAATGCAAGTATCGCAGTTCCACCAAGATATTTATTTACAATGTCACGAGATGGTGCAATGCCAAAAGTTTTTGCAAAAGTACATCCAAAATATCAGACCCCGTATGTATCCATTATCGTGCTTGGATTGCTTTCTGCATTTTTGATTGCATCAAATTCTATGATTTACATTGCTTCTTTGAGTTTGTTTGCAGATTTGTTTTACTACGTCATCGGAATTACCGCATCATTATGCTTAAGAAAAAGGCATCCGGAACTCAAACGTCCGTTTAAAGCACCTGGAATTATGATAGGAGCACCAATCAGCATTATTATTTATCTGATTATGATGACTCAATTAGATAAAGAAGCAATGATAACCGGAATTATCTGGTGCGCACTTGGACTTGTGATTTATGCAGTCTGCAGAAGTAAATATAAAAATGAAGTACAGGAAGATTTGTCAGGAGTCATTGAAGAAGAAATTCCAAGTCCGGAAGAAAAGAAAAAAATGGACAAAGAATTTAAAATCTGGAGCATTGTGGTTGCATGTGCAGTAGTAATCGTACTTGTGGCGTATGTGATACCATTTTTGATTGGATAGCTAAAATTCCCTGGAGAAACTGCTTGGGCAGTAACTCTGGGGGATTTTTTGAGCTTTTTGTATCAGGGATTAAGGACATTGACCTGGAAATACAAACACTATATAATAAAAATATAAA
>JAIIAN010000078.1 GCA_022717655.1 Bacillota bacterium
CAAGCGTGAGTGGAAGGACAAGGACTATAAGTATCTGAAAACCAGATGCCACCCGGCACCAGGTTACAAAAGATGGCCGGAGGGAAAAGATAGAACAGGAAAAGTACATGAATACGTGGCACATCCGAAGTATTATGCCGGTATCGATGCCGACGGAGGTATTACCTGCGGAACTGGCTTAAAGCCGGTCAACCGTATTTCCCATACCAACGGAGTAACCAGATGGAGAGCCAGGGGTGCACAGTATTCCGGAGCATCTGGTTCACTGCTCAAATTCCTGGATATTATGATGCGTCTGAAATACGGACGTAAAGGAAATTCCGGAAAGATCGAAGGCTGTACAAATTACAACTACCAGTACACCGTTGCGGTCAGTGAGACCGGCGTGGAACGTGTGATTCTGACAACTGCACAGGGAGCGAACCTGTTTGTTGGCTCTGCTGTTATGTTAGGAGTCCAGAGCGGAACTGACAGAAACACAGCAAGCAACTATTCCATCTTTGATGCGAAGCTGATTACAGCGATCGAGACTGTGAATATTGACGGTACCGATTATTCCGCTGTCTACGTGGATAACGGTGGAAAAACATTCGACACAACAGCCGGAAGCACCTATCTTTCCACAAGCCCGTATTATTCCGGATGGAATGATAATGTACTTGGCAGAGACGGTAGCCGATACAGCCCGACTTCCGGAAAAGAGCCGGGTATGCTCCAGGGCGTTGAGTTTATGAACGGAAGTTATTTGATCGTGTCTGATGAACTCTGGCAATGGGGAACAGATGCAGATGGTAACTACACGTTCGATTGTTATAAATGCTTCGACCAGTCGAAAGTTGGTTCTGCAATCAACGAGAACTATGACAAAATCGAAGGAGCACACCTTACATTCCCGGCAGGAACTACGGGTTCATGGAAGTATATTACTGACAACATTATCAACGATGATGTTCTCTGGCCGGAGGCAACCAACGCAAGCGGTAGCGGCACTGGAGTGGGGGCTGGCTTCTTCTGCGGTCCGGCGGCGTCCGGCGTTCGGCCCGCCTGGGTTTGGGGCAACTTGTACAACGGCGGTATTGGCGGCGTTCCTTGCCGTGACTCGAGCAGTGGGCCGGGTTACTCGTCCTGGTGCGGCTCCCTGGGAGCACCTGGTTTAGAGGAATAAAACAGAAAGGAAGTAGAAAATGAGCAGAGAATCTTACTTATCGAAGCCGCAGCCGATTGAGGTCTATCCGGTATTTTCCGGGACAGATGCGATCCTGCGTAAGAATATTGAACTAATAGAGAAAGAAGAGATCCAGGACGGAAAGAAGAATAAATACAAAGTCTGGGAATGCGACGAGGTACAGTTTCATTACCAGGGCAAAGTAACTCAGGAAGAGATCGAATCTGATTTTGATTACTGGTACGCAAAAGCGGAGGAGGTTCCGGATCCTTCCAGTGTGGAAAATCTGAGCCTGGAGGATGCCAGAAAAGCGAAATACCAGGAAATCGCATCTGCTTGTGAGCAGACGATCTATGCCGGAGTAGATGTGAGCACATCTTCCGGAGTGGAGCATTTCAGTTTGACAGAAAAAGATCAGATCAATTTATTCGGCAAGAAAATGCAGTTGCTGGCCGGAGAGGAAAAACTGGAATACCATGAGGACGGACAGCCGTGCAAGTATTTTTCTGCTGAGGACATGCAGAACATCGTCAACAAGGCAATGTTCTATGTCTCTTATAACACAACGTATTGTAATGCCCTGAATATGTGGATCAAGTCGGTAACAAAGTCTGGAGATCTGGATCAGATCCAGTGGGGAGCGAAAGTCCCAGAGGAGTTCCAGAATGAAGTCCTGAAAGATTACATGAAGATCATCGCATCCGGAGGTATTGCATAATGAAAAAATTCATAAAGTACCTGACGCTCTTCCTGATCGGAGGAGTTTTTTATTATTCCCTGGAAGTAATCTTCCGGGGATATTCATTCACGGCAATGATAATCTGCGGAGGCCTGTGCTTCACTATCTGCGGTGCAATCAATGAGAAGAACCGGTGTATGCCACTGGTTTTGCAACAGTTAGTTGCGGCGGCAGGGATCACGGCAATAGAATTTCTGTTCGGACTGGTTCTGAACGTATGGCTCGGTCTGCGTATGTGGGACTATAGCAATATGCCTGGAAATATCCTCGGTCAGATATGCCCTCAGTTCACGGCATTATGGTTCTTTTTGTCTGCACTGGGAATTATCTTGGACGATTATATTCGCTGGGTATTTTTCGGAGAAGAGAAGCCGCATTACCACCTATTCCGGAAGAAGGAAGAGAGAAGAGAAAGAGAATGACAAAGCTACAGATTATCTCAAAGCTCTGGTCGGCAATCTATGACCTGGTATTTCTGGTCAAGGGAACACCGACAAAGAGCCTGGAAGAAATAGAGGCAGATCTTGACATTGTTGAGTATGCGTGCCGGAAGTATGCAGACTGTGACGATGATGAGATAACATTTGAGAGCAGAGGAGGGACAGCCTATGCGGATACGAGCAGAGCCACGGAAGTAGATTAGTTCTGAAAATCCGAAGTAAAATCAGAAAGGAGAAACCAATGCAGTTATTGATAGCTGCCGGTGTGCCATCTGCCATCGTAGCATTTTGTTTCTGGTTACTGGAAAGACGCATCCAGGAACGGGCGGAGGCTGAAAAGAGCGAACGGGCACGCAGGCAGGAAGAACAGGACATTAAAGAAGAGAATCGTGAGAAGTTGCAGTATATGATGCTGAAAGCTCTCGACGGTTCTCTTTGTCTGTCAGAAGCTACAGCGAAAGCGGTACAAAGGATTCCGGATGCGAAATGCAACGGCGATATGCACAAGGCGTTGGATTACGAGCTGGATGCGAAGCATGACCTGGAGAACTTTCTGACAAGGCAGGGAGTGAATCATATAACAGGGGAATAAATACGTGGGCGTATTTGTCTCGTATTTGCCTTTAAAGCGTTTAGGCAATAATTTCCTCGGTCAAGCAATTATAAACGCTACATGGAACTATCAAGAGATTACAAAGCATAACAGGAGGATTGATTCTATGGATTTATTGATTTTTTTAAGCCAGGTACCGATTCCGGTTCTTATCCTGGTGATCGCAGTTTTACTTATCGTAACAATCGTAATCGCAGTTCAGTACCTGAAACAGAAAGGTTTTGATGGAATCCGGGCAGATGTATACCGGCTGATTCTGAAGGCGGAACATATGTACAATGAATCCGGAACTGGAAAACAGAAATTTGAATGGGTGATCCAGCAGGCAAGAGGGCTATTGCCGAAATGGCTTCAGGTGTTTATGACTGAGAAAGCAATGAAAGAAGTTGTCCAGAAATGGTTTGAAGGAATAAAAGATTTACTCGATGATGGAAAAATTAATAATTCACAGAAATAAAACAGGAGGGAAAATACATGAGCTTGATTAGTAATAGTGGACATGACGAAAATGGAAGATATAGTGGAGGAAAAGCAGGGGACCAGACAGGTACGGAGTGGGCGTTGATTCCGTGGTATAATAGACCATGGAATTGTGTTTTAAGACATCCGAACTCAGCAGTTAGAGCGAAGCTGGCAGAACTGGGAATCAAGGCGGCTAAGAATAACTTAATTGGTTACGACCAGAACCAGAGGGGAACGTACTGGGAGCATCTGAAAGCAAGCAATTATGATCCTTCACAGATCACGATCGCTTGCGAGGCGGATTGTTCTGCAGGAGTGATTGCAAATATCAAGGCGACAGGGTACTTGCTCGGAATTGATACATTGAAGAACATCAAAGCAACTTACACAGGCAATTTAAGAGCAGGAGCAAAATCGGCAGGATTTTTAGTGTTGACAGAACAGAAATACTTGAATAGTCCGAACTATCTGCTTGAGGGAGATATCTTGTTGAATGATGCTCATCATGTAGCGACAAATGTTCAAACAGGAGCAAAAGCAAGCGGAAGCGTTTCGAACGGAAGCAATAATTCTAGTTCTTCTAATGTTAAAAACGGACAGGCATGGTTAAATTGCAACTATGGAGATAAATTACTGAAATTTTGTGGAGCAAAATTAGATACAGACGGTTCGTACGGACCGGCATCAAGGAAAGCAACGGTTGCAGTTTGGAAAGACTTGATGAACAGAATGTATAAAACGAATTTAAATCCAGCAGATGGAAGTTTTACAAACACAGAAAAAAATGTAGCTGGAAAAGCAGGAGTTCACAGCGGAACAGTTGGCACATTTACATATTTAGCACAGTTTATTTTATCTGCAAAAGGCTATTATGCTGGAGCGATGGATGCAAGTTGTGGAAGCGGTACAGTAGCAGCGATTAAAGCATTCCAGAGAACAAAAGGTCTGGAGACTGATGGATGGTGCGGAGCAGAAACTTGGTATGCAATGTTTAATTAATAAAGCCTAAAATAATAGACAATTTGAAGCCTCTGGTGATATACTGTCTGTAAAAATATTACTAGAGGAGAATGATTGTTATGAAGAAAAGATTTTTTGTAATACTGTTAACATGCGTATTAGCTGGAAGTTTGGTAGGATGTAGTTTCTCAGATGGAGTTAAAGATGGCATGAAAGATGCACAGAAACAGGAAAGTACAGGTGATTCGCAAAAGTAGGGTGGCAATGCCACCATTTTGCCACCTATGCAGACGCACAGGACGAGAACGTACAAAGAACTAAGAACTGAACAGTTAAAAAATGTTTGATTTTACAGATATATAAATCTGTGCAGAGAGTTTAAAAGTGAACTTCTTACAGAGTGTTCATGTAGAAACTGTCGCATGTTTAGAGCGAAAATAAGCGGTTTTTGGGAACTTCGTGAGGGATGAGTTTTGTAAATTTTCAGTTATAGATATAACCATAATGATTTTATCAGGGAAGAGAGAAAAAATATGAAAATCAAAGCGGATAAAATTGACACTTCATCCCAGCATTCTCTTGCGGTTGGTATGAATGCCCATATTTCAAAACCGGTTGAAATGACGGTGTTGGAAAAGACGATTAGAAACATAAAATCCGGCGGGGGGCACCGAAACGCCTGTCATTGAATCATAATAAATGGCAGGAAATCAGATATGAAAAAAACGAAAAGGATAGTTAAGGATAGAAGGAAAATGAAAGGAAAAAGAGTGATTGCAGGCATTTTGCTTGCGGGAATTTTAGCAGTCACCCTGGCAGGGTGTAAAAACACAGATAATACGAAAGAAGAAACAGAAAAGCCTGTTATTACCCTCGGCAGCGATAACTATCCACCATACAATTATCTGAATGAAGATGGAATCCCGACAGGAATCGATGTGGAACTGGCTACAGAAGCTTTCAAAAGGATGGGTTATCAGGTGGACGTTGTCCAGATTAACTGGGAGAAGAAAAAAGAACTGGTAGAGAGTGGGGAAATCGACTGTATCATGGGCTGTTTTTCCATGGAAGGACGCCTTGACGATTACCGTTGGGCCGGACCATACATAGCAAGTCGTCAGGTGGTCGCTGTAAATGCGAACAGTGATATCTATAAACTGAGTGATCTGGAGGGAAAGAATCTGGCTGTCCAGTCCACAACCAAACCGGAAGGCATTTTTCTGAACCGGACCGATGAGAGAATCCCCAAGTTGGGAAATCTGATCAGCCTTGGACACAGGGAACTAATCTATACGTTTCTGGGAAAAGGGTATGTAGATGCTGTGGCTGCACATGAGGAATCGATTGTCCAGTATATGAAGGATTATGATGCAAGCTTTCGTATTCTGGAAGAACCTCTGATGATCACCGGAATAGGTGTCGCTTTTGCAAAAGATGATGACAGAGGAATCTGTGAGCAGATGAGCCAGACGTTGGAAGAAATGCGTCAGGATGGCACATCCCTGAAAATTATTGAAAAATACCTGGATGAGCCGGAAAAATATCTGGAGGTGGATGATCTTGGATATTAAAAGAAAGAAAAAAGAAAGACGTATCCGGGTGTTCGGTGTTCTGCTTGGACTTTGCGTGGCTGTAATATCCTTGATTTATTTTTTTCATACGGAAAAAGCGGAAGCAGAGAAAAGAATGGTGGAGATTGTAAACTATGTTAAAGTGCAGTGCTCCACCTATACCCATTATAATGAATCTTCGGAATCCAAAAGCCTTCTCCGTGCGATTGAAAGTGCCAGACAGATGAGTACAAACATTAACATGGAAATAGAAAACGGCGGTCAGCTAAGCCAGGAGTTTTTAAAAGGAAATCTGCAGACTCTCTGGGTGGATGGCATCCTTGTGCTGGATACAGAGGGAAAGATAGACTGTGAATACAGTATGGATGAGTCTCTCACGAATGAGATCGCGGAGTATCTGCAAAAAGATATTATCATGGATTTTGCCGGATATGAAGAAAGAAGCTATTCGGAACGGTTTACCAGGGAAGATGGGTCACATATCGATATTGCAGCCTGTGCCAGAAAAGATGCACCGGGTATCGTGGCAATCTACTATTACACATCTCCTGAATTTGCCAGAAACTATACACTGACGATACAGGGGCTTTTAAATGGCTATAGTACTCAGAAAGATGGAACGATTATTGTTGCAGACGAGGGAATCGTTGTTGCCAGTAATGATGAGAGTCTGTTGAGACAGAATACAGCCGACAACGAAGTTGTTCAGGCAATGAAAAAGCATACAGACAGTCAGCACATTTATCATTTGAAGAATGAAGGAATCGGATGTTACGGAGTCATGTTGAAGCAGAGGGATTATTATATCTATGCGTATCTTCCGGATACGGAGGTGTTCCATAACCTTCCCTTAAGTGTGATAAGCGTTATTTTTCTTTATTTTCTGATATTTAGTATATTCTGGTTCTGGGGATATAAAACGAATCAGGCACATCAGAAACAGGAATTGGAAAAAGAGAAAGAATATAAAGCAGAACTTCTGATAGCTGCAAAAAAGGCAGAGGCCGCCAATGAGGCAAAAACCGAATTCCTTCAGCGCATGAGCCATGATATCCGGACTCCGATTAATGGAATCTGCGGGATGATCGGTGTGGCAGACCATTATGCAGATAATCTGGAGAAACAGACAGAATGCAGGGGAAAGATTAAAGAGGCCTCCAATCTGTTGCTGGAACTGGTAAACGATATCCTGGATATGAGTAAACTGGAGTCAGGTGAAATCGTTCTGGAAGAGATTCCCTTCAACCTGAGCAGTATTTCCAGGGAAGTACTTGTTGTGATCGAGCAGGTGGCTGCAGAACAGAATATCCGGATTGTGTGGGAGAAAAAAGAAATCACACACCGTGATCTTATCGGAAGTCCGGGGTATGTGAAACGCGTGATGATGAATATCCTGTCGAATGCAGTGAAATATAACAAAGCAAACGGGTATATCTATCTCAGCTGCATTGAAATTCCATCCGAACAGTCGGGAATGACGACGATGGAATTCGTCTGTCGGGATACTGGAATCGGAATGACTGAGGAGTTTCAGAAATATGTTTTTGAACCATTTGCACAGGAACATACAGGAAGTCGTACAAAATTTGCCGGAACAGGATTGGGAATGGCGATTTCAAAGAAGCTGGTTGAGAAAATGGGCGGAACAATTAACCTTGAAAGTGAAAAAGGTGTAGGGACTACATTTGTGATCCGGGTTCCATTTCGGATTAATACAGACAGGAGCGACAGGTCTGAAATCGAAAAAAAACCAGAAGTTTCTATACAGGGACTGCATATTCTTCTGGCAGAAGATAATGAGCTGAATATGGAAATTTCTGAATTTGTGCTTCAAAATGAAGGTGCTGACGTGACCAAAGCATGGAATGGGCAGGAGGCTGTTGAACGATTCAGAAAAAGTAAAGTTGGTGAATTTGATGTCATTCTTATGGATATTATGATGCCAGTCAAGAATGGTTATGAAGCAGCAAAGCTGATCCGGTCTCTGGACAGAGAGGATGCAAAAACAATACCGATTATTGCAATGACAGCAAATGCCTTTACAGAGGACAGAATAAAAGCAAAAGAAGCAGGAATGGATGAGCATATTGCGAAGCCTGTTGATGCAGAATTACTGGTAAAAGTAATTCATAAATTGGCAGGTATTTGAACGCTTTACGATTTATAAGGAAGGTGGAAAAGCGTGATTTACATTACAGGAGATACCCACGGGAAGTTTGAGCGGATTGAGCAGTTTTGCGGCAAGTTCAAAACAAGCCGTGAGGATGTTTTGATTATTCTTGGGGACGCAGGAATTAATTTCTCTGGATGGGTAAAAGACCATGTAAAGAAAGAGTTTCTGGAAACCTTACCAATTACATTTTTTTGTATTCATGGAAATCATGAGCAAAGACCGCAGACGATAGGAAGCTATCGGGAAAAATTATGGCGTGGCGGTGTGGTTTACTATGAAGAGGAGTATCCGGATCTGCTTTTTGCAAAGGATGGAGAGGTTTTTGATTTTAATGGAAAGCAGACCATTGTAACCGGCGGTGCATATAGTGTCGATAGAATGTACCGATTGATTCATGGGTATGGCTGGTGGCCGGATGAACAGCCTTCTGAGGAAATCAAGCAGGACGTGGAACGGAAATTGGATGAACTTAGCTGGAATGTGGACGTAGTGTTAAGTCATACCGTACCGTTAAAATATGAACCAACGGAAGTTTTTTTGGAGGGATTAGACCAGAGCAAGGTGGATCGAACAACGGAGGAATGGTTGGATAAAATTGAGGACAGACTTAATTATCAGAAATGGTACTGCGGTCATTATCACACAGAAAAAAAGGTGGATAAGATAGAAATTATGTTTGAAAATATTGAAAAATTTATAGAATAAGAAGAAAGAAAAGCTGGATTTTTATTGCCAGAAATGATAAAATGAAATAATGTTTCGGGATGGCATATCTCAGTCGGAAGCCTGGCTTTCGACTTGAATTTCATGGAGGTGCAACATTATGAAACCTGTGTATTTGTCAATTCTGCAAAAAGAAACCGGCACACGCATCAAGACACTTCTTAAAGAAAAGGGATACACTGTGAAAGATATTCAAGAAGCAATGGGATTTGAATATCCACAGGCCATTTATAAATGGCTCTCAGGAAACTCCCTGCCAACTCTGGATAACTTTGTTATTTTGAGCAGAGTATTAAATACCCGTATAGAAGATATCCTCGTCATTGACGAGGATATTGTTTTTTATCTACTATAGAGCAGAAAATTCTATCCGACGAGTCGGTTGGGGTTTTCTGCTCATTTTTTTTGTGCCCGAACACAAAAAAAAGAAATTTCATTCTAGTTCCGAATTTGACAAAATCAGCGATGGAATCAATCAAAAAGGACGAGCCGAAAAAGAAACGGATTGTTATAATGAAGTCAAAATTAGACAGATACAGTCTGCGTATAGGCAGGATAAAACTCTATACAGAAGGGAAGAAAAGACTATGAAGAATCGAAAAACGCAGTTTCAAAAGCTTGGAATTGCAGTATTCGTGATTGCAGTCGCAGGAATTGCCACGTGTGCCGTCCAATACAATAATCACAAGCAATTCGATTTAACGGTGGGAGAACATTCGATTGGCAAAGAGGAATATCTAAATTGTATGAAATCTGTAGAATATGATACCAAAATGCAGATTCAACAAGATTACAATGCAATTTATGAAGAAGATTTCTGGGAAAAAGAGTATGATGACAAACACGGTTATGAAATTTTAGCGGAAAATACCGTAGAGCAGCTGAAATATATTCATGCGGTGTATGATCTTGCAAAAGAATGCGGGGATGTATCCGACAGCAGCTATGAAGCTTTGGAGCAGCGTTGGAAGGACGAAAATGCAGAACGAAGCGAAAAAGTTGCAAAAGGCGAAGTGATTTATGGACTCAAGGAATATACGTTTCAGCTATATTTAGATTATGAAATCAGTACCTTGAAGGAACAATACTGCAATGATCTCACTCGTGAGGGGATGGAGCTGACAGAAGCCGAGATTTTAGAATGTTATGAAAGTCGAGACTGGATTTTTGGAGGCAGCGAGGAAAATGCGGATCTCGAAACCGCAAGAGTTGCAGTCGAAAGGGAAGTGCGTGAGCAAAAGTATGATGAAAAGATCGCGCAGCTTGAAAATGATTCTCAAGTAAACGGAGATATGGAGAAAGTCAGCCGATTTACTTTGAAGAATATAGAATAATATGGAAGGAGTAACAACATGAGAAAAAAATGGATGAGTAGTACTCTGGCGCTGGTACTTGCCGGAACAACAGTGGCATCAATGATGCCGGCAGTTCCTGTTAGTGCAAAGGGAGCAGAAGCTACATCAGGAACAACGTATTATGTTGATTCAAAAAAAGGAAAAGATAGCAACGCAGGAACTTCAGAAAGCGAAGCATTTCAGACATTGGATAAGGTAAATGAGCTTGACCTTAACCCGGGGGATACCATTCTTCTGAAAAAAGGCTCTGTATTTGAAGATCAGGCGCTTAAATTTACAAAAGAAGATAGTGGTACAGCAGAAGCTCCGGTAAAAGTATCTACTTACGGAGAAGGAGACAGACCACAAATTAATACAAACGGTCATGGATTATGGGAGTTAAACTATGGTACTCCGCTGGATAACCAGAATCATAAATGGAAAGGAACGGTATCTTCCAGTATTTTGATTGAAGATGCTGAATACCTTGAAATCGAAGGACTTGAGCTGACAAATGACAGAAACAGTGCAACCGATACCGAAAAAGATAAAGCATATAATGATGCATATGCAATGGATCGAACCGGTGTTGCCGGAGTTGCAAAAGACAATGGAACCGTAGATCATATCGTATTAAATGATCTTTACATCCACAACGTAACAGGTAACGTTTATAACAAACACATGACAAACGGTGGTATCTATTTCATCGTTGCAAAGCCAACAAATGAAGGAGAAACCGGAATCGCAAGATACAATGATGTCCAGATTAGAAACTGTTCTCTGGATACTGTAAACCGTTGGGGAATCGCAGTAGGATACACTTATCAGTGGAGACAGTTCACAACAGGTGCATTATCCGATGCAGTGATGGACAAATATGCGTCCTCTAATGTTGTAATTGAAAACAACTACTTAAATCATGTAGGTGGCGATGCTATTACAACCATGTATCTTGACAGACCGTTGATTCAGTACAATGTATCTGAGAATGGTTCAGAGCAGATTAATACCACTGACTATTCACAGCAGCAGCCAAGACTGGATGCAAATGGGAATGAAATCGGAAAACAGCATGTTGGAGCAGGTCGTGTGGCAGCAGGTATCTGGCCATGGAAATGTAAAAATGCGATTTTCCAGTATAACGAATGTTTTACAACATTGAATGCTTCAAGAGGAAATGGCGATGGACAGCCATGGGATGCTGACTATGGCGATGGAACAAACTATCAGTACAACTACAGTCATGGAAATACTGCAAGTACCGTTATGTTCTGTGGTCCGGAATCTATCAATAATACATTCCGTTACAACATCAGCCAGAATGAAGATATGGGACCTTTAGACCCGGCAGGAAACTCCGGAAACTGTCAGGTTTACAATAACACATTCTATATCAAAGAAGGAATCAATACAATCTGGCACTATACTCATGGTAATGGTGGTCCGGTAGATATTGAAAATAATATCTTCTACTTTGCAGGCAAAACACCGGCTACAGTAAGTAACTGGAACATCAACGGAAATAAAACTTACAGCAACAACTTATACTACAATGTAAGTACTTATCCAAACGATGCAGCTGCTGTAAAAGTAAATGAAGGTACAAAAGTACTTGTTGATGCAGGTTCCGGTCCGGATTCTGTAGCAGCAAATAAAAAAGCAAGAACACATGAAGATCCAAATGCAAAGACGGTATTCGATGGATACAAACTTGCAGAAAACTCTCCGGCAATCAATGCTGGTAAAGTAGTGGTTGATAGAAATGGTTATACAATCGATCACGATTTCTTCGGACATGCAATCACAGCAGTACCGGAAATCGGAGCAGCAGAAAGTGATGCAGTAGCAGCACTTGTACTGAGATCCAATGTATATACTGTTTCCGGAACAAACGTAAGTGATCTTCCGAAAAACACAACCGTAGCAGATTTCCTTAACAATGTTATCGTAGATGCAGGCGTTAAAGTTACCATTAAAAATGGTGAAAACGTACTTGGCGATTCCGATATCGTAAAAGGCGGAGCTACCATCGTGCTTTCTTATGAAGGAATGGAAGATGTAACTTATACAGTAGTTGCAAGTTCTGATAAAGAACTGAAAGATTGTTATTATGAAGTAAAAGGTACAAACCTGAGTGTTCCTTACACAGAAAACAATCCGGCTACCGTAAAAGAAGTAAAAGCAAATATCACTGTAGCAGATACCGCAACTGTTTCCGTATTAAATGGAGAAACAGAGCTGGAAGATGGCGCTGTAGTAGAAGAGGGAATGACACTTCGCATTACTGCAGAAGACGGAACTAAAAATGACTATACAGTGAAACAGAAAAATACATACAACTGGACATTAGATTATGTTGGAAGACAGCAGGGAAATGTATGGTTTGGACAGATGAAGAGAGGCGACGGCGACTGGGCAAATATGACTACATATGATGGTGATGGATGGCCAAACTGGGCAGTAAACACTTATTATGGTCCAGGTCTTGATGCACCACAGGGTACAGTGACCACAACAAATCCAGCAGTACACGGTCTGCTTTCTACACCGCCAAACACCGATATTGTAACTGCAATGGCATATCGCGTACCGAAGAGCGGAACCGTTACATTCAACGTAAAAGATGATGAACCATATCTTCGTCAGCCTGGAAATGCAAACGGAACAGTTACTTTAAGCCTCTTTGTAAATGGCACAGAGAAGAAGAGTGTAACGCTTGTAAATAGTAAAGAAAAAGTGGGAGATTGGGAAAAAGCGGAAGAGCTTGAAGTAGCTCAAGGTGATATGATCCGTGTCGTAGCAAAGAATAGCGGAAACCCAAGCAAACCATCTGCGCATATTACACCAATTATTACATATGTAGACAAAGCAGTAGCAGATACCGAAGCACCAAGTGTTCCGGCAGAAGTAAAAGCAACAGATGTAACCGAAACAACCGCTAAGCTTACATGGAGCGAAGCAACCGACAATGTAGG
>JAIIAN010000365.1 GCA_022717655.1 Bacillota bacterium
GCTGATGGCAGCGGGCCTTTTGGAAAGAAATGGACGGAAGTTCCTCTGTTTGCAAGGATAATTCATTTGTGTGACCTTTTGGATATAGCCTGCATAAGCAGGCGGGTAACAGCAGAGACATGGGGAAAAGTACAGCATTTTTTTCAAAAAACAGAAGGCACAATGTTTGATAAAGAATGTGTAAAAGCATTTTACAAAGCATTTTCAGAGCAGGATTTTCTTATGATTGACGATGATAATCTGGATAAAATGCTGTGGGATAAAGTTCCAAGAATAAAGCAGGAATTAAGCTCCGGTCAGATAAAGGCGGTTGCTAATTTCTTTGCAAACATAGTCGATTACAAATCTCCATTTACAAGTACTCATTCAATTGGTGTTGCTGATTGTGCTGAAAAACTTGCACGATACATGGGCTTTGATGAAGAAACTGTTGAAAAAATGTATCTTGCAGGGGCATTGCATGACATTGGCAAAGTGGCTATAGGCAATGAAATTCTGGAAAAAACAGGAAAGTTGACAGACGAGGAGTTTCAGGACATGAAGCACCACGCTGCATATTCGTATTACATATTATCAGGAATTGAGGACTTTGAAGAGATTCGTGATTGGGCGGCATTTCACCATGAGAGGCTTGATGGCACAGGCTATCCTTTTGGAAAAACAGCGTCAGAGCTGAATACTCAGGAGAGAATGATGGCATGTGTAGACATTTATCAGGCATTAACTGAGAGCCGTCCTTACAAAAATGGCATGTCGCATGAAAAAGCATGTGCTATTCTTGCTGATATGGCTGATAAATGCTGGATTGATGCGGATATTGCTGCAGATGTTGATAAGTGTTTTGGCACAGCACTAATCATAGCTTAAAACTATGGCTAACCACAATTAAAATGTATTATAAATATCAAATCACATCTGATACAATTATCCTTACGATTGATTTTTAACAGGAGGATACATATGAGTAAATTACATACACCTTTCAGATATGATTATGTGGGAAGTTTTTTAAGACCAGAAAGATTAAAGAAGGCAAGAGCTGATTATGAGAGCGGAAAGATTAACAAGGCAGAGCTTACAGCAGTTGAAGACGATTGCATAAGAGAGCTTGTAGCAAAGGTTAATGAACTTGGTTATCATGTTATTACTGATGGAGAGTTCAGAAGATCTACATGGCATCTTGATTTTATGTGGGGCTTCAATGGCGTTGAGCATAGAAAGACAGTTGATGGTAATACAACATTTGACGCAGAAGCAGAAATGATTGATGATACATATATGGTTGGTAAAATATCAGTAAAGAACCATCCGTTTGTTGAACATTTTAAATTTGTTAAGGCATTAGAGGACGAGAACACTATTGCAAAGCAGACAATTCCTTCACCGGGACAGTTCTACGCATATTTTACAGGCGCAGAGCTTTTAGCAGATACACTTGCAATCTACGGAACAGAGGAAGCATTTGCAGAAGATGTAATCAAGGCTTACAATGAATTTGTTGCTGAAATATATGCAGCAGGCTGTAGAAATCTCCAGTTTGATGACTGCGTATGGGGCGGAATGGTTAATCCAAAGCTTGCTGTTGCACTTACAGGCAGAAGCGGTGAAGCACTTGAAGAGTACAAGAAGCTTATGCTTAAGTTAAACAACGAGGTTGTAGCTGCTGCACCAGAAGACCTTCTTATCAACACACATGTGTGCAGAGGTAACTATCATTCAACATTCTTCAGCTCAGGTGCATACGACAGCGTTGCTGATCTGCTTTTTGGTGAGGAAAATGTTAATGCTTATTATCTTGAATATGATGATGAGCGTTCAGGCGGATTTGCACCATTAGCAAAGGTATCCGGTGACAAGAAGGTTGTTCTTGGACTTGTTACAACTAAGACACCAGCACTTGAAAACAAGGAGCTTGTTATTAACAGAATTCATGAGGCAGCAAAATATGTTCCACTCGACAGACTGTATTTAAGCCCACAGTGTGGATTTGCTTCATGCGAGATTGGAAATAAGCTTACTGAGGAAGAGCAGTGGGCTAAGTTAAAGCTTGTCAAGGAAATCGCAGAAGAAGTGTGGGGATAAGCCTTAGAAAATGAATATATGATTATTTAGAAGGATTGGAGATTATGAGAGGTCTCCAATCCTTTTTTGATTTTTATCAGTTATAACTTATA
>JAIIAN010000366.1 GCA_022717655.1 Bacillota bacterium
ACAAGTGTAAATCTATTTGTAAAAAAGGTAAGAAAATATACCCTTATTTTCAGGAAAAAATCTGATGACATGGCAGATATTTCACAGAGTGTAGTGCATGGGATTATGGTTATAAGGGCATTCAGACTGGAAAAATTATTTAATGCCAAAATGAATAAGGCAGCAAGGGAGCTTGTTAAAAATGAAGAAAAGCGACAGATAATAAGTAACGCAGCAATAGTAGCAAGGCAGATGCTTCAATGGCTGCCTAATATTATATGTGCTGTGTATGCAGCATTTATAACAGGTCATGGAGAATTATCAATTGGTGAGCTTGTTGCATTTATATTAATACTTTCAAGATTTATTGACTGTTTTGTTGGTATGCCTTTTGCATTTGTTGATGCCTCTATGTCACTGGCAAGCATTGACAGAATAGAAGATATTCTTGCGCAGGAAGAGGAGGTTTCGGGAACATATACAGGAGATAATGAGTACTCTGGAAATGATATCATTACATTTGAAAATGTGGGATTTTCGTATGGAATTAAAAATGTGCTTGACGGAGTAAATCTTTCGATTGAGTGTGGCGATGATATCGGACTTATAGGTGAATCGGGAGGCGGAAAAAGTACATTAATGAACCTGCTGTGTGGATTCTATGATGATTTTACGGGTAAGATTAAAGTTTATGGAAAAGACATCAGAGAGTGGGATAAGGAGGCTTTGAGAGATAAAATAAGCCTTGTTTCGCAAGATGTTTTCCTGTTTCCTGTGAGTATTGAAGAAAATGTTGCATATGGAAAATGCGGAGCGACCAGAGAAGATGTTGTGAAGGCGTGTAAAGAAGCTAATATACATGAATTCATTGAATCGCTGCCAGATGGATATAAGACAGTTATTGGTGAGCGTGGAACAAAGCTGTCTGGTGGTCAGAAGCAGAGACTATCCATAGCTAGGGCTATATTAAAGGATGCACCGATAATGATAATGGACGAACCTACATCTTCAATTGATGTGGAAACAGAGAATGAGATACAAAAGGAAATTGAAAAAATCGGACATAACAAAACCTGTATAACAATCGCGCACAGGCTTAATACGATAAAGCATTGTAACCATGTATATAAGGTGGAAAATGGAAGGATAGCAGAAAGCGGGGTGAATCCATAATGAACAGTGTAAAAGTGTTTTTTAGAAGCATGCATAAAATGGGGAACAGAGCACCAATATATCTTCTTGCCATACTTGGAATGAGTGTAAGTTATGCAATGTTTTCTGTTATGGGTTCTCTTCTTATGAAAAATGTAGTGGATATGGCAGCAGCATCAGGACAGAATAATCTTTTAAAAACAGTTATTATTATAGTTCTAGCTGGCTTGATATTCTTACTTATTTATGCCTGCTGTACAATAATATATAATGTTGAAGCCAAGAGAATATTTGGAGTTCTCTCAGAAGAGGTGCTTGATGAAGAGATACATCTGCCATTCAGTTATTATGAGAATCATCACAGTGGTGAGATAATATCGAAGGTTGCGTATGATCTTAACGGAATGGGTGCTATCTATGGTTCAAGATTCAGAAGAGTTGTCATGCCGATATTACAGGTAATAGTGCTTCTTATACCAATGCTTATGTATTGCTGGGAGCTTGCCCTGTGTATGGTGCTTATCAACTGCGTTATAGTGTTTACTGACATGGTAACGCTGCCGCGAATCGGACAGGTTAAGAAAAAGCTGTCTGAGATAAATAAGATAATGACACAGCATTTGTCAGATATGATACAGGGAATGTCAACGATAAGAATGTTTTCAGCAGGACATGCTAAGATTGATAAGGTAAAACAGAGTAACAGAAAATATTATAAAAGCAATAAGGCATACATAAGAATTACAGCGGTATTAGACAGCATTACAAATGGCTGTGATTTATTGTGCGGATTGTTATTTGTCCTGCTTGGGTTGTTTTTTGTAAATAAGGGAATCACAACATTTGGCGCGGTTGCCGCAATATATACCATGTATGGAAGCTTTTCAAAACAATTTCTTATGATTGGCAAATACATTCCTGAGTTGTCAGGCTGTCTTGCTAATGCAGAAAATATATTTGAATTCCTGGATACTAAGAGAGAACCGGAGAACTGGTATGATTCTGGTAATGATGATAAATGTGGTGACAGTAACCATGCTG
>JAIIAN010000367.1 GCA_022717655.1 Bacillota bacterium
GATTACCATGCTTCTGAGTCTTCCTAACCCGGAAAACCACAGAACACGTTCCTTACTGTCAATCGTTTCAAGTATGCTGAAATACATTGCCGGTATTGTGATTTTGTGCTGGGGACTTTCCATCATCGGTGTGAACGTCTCTACAATCGTAGCCAGTGTAGGAATTATTGCACTGATTGTAGGTTTTAGTGCGGAGAGCCTTATTGCAGATGTGGTGACCGGTGCATTTATGATCTTTGAAAATCAGTATAACGTAGGTGACATTGTTGAAGTGGATGGTTTTCGCGGAAAGGTAACCAATATAGGAATCAGAACCACCAGCATTACCGATACAGGAGATAATGTCAAAGTCATAAATAATTCTGCCATGCGGAATATTCTGAACCGTTCCGACAAATTATCACGCAGTGTCTGTGATATCAGTATTCCTTATGAAACGGATATTGAAGAATTGGAAAAGCAGATTCCGGGGCTTGTGCAGTTAATGTATGAGAACCATAAAGATGTTATGCAGGATGTTCCGAAATATCTTGGAATACAGCAATTAGCCGACAGTTCTATCGTATTAAGATTTGTGGTTAATGTTAATGAAAAGGATATTTTTTCATGTACACGGATTATGAATCATGACTTGCTTTTGGGATTTAGAAAGCTTGGTATTGAATGTCCGTTCCCGCAGGTGGATGTACATATAGAAAAGTAAATGTATTGTGAACCTATAACTTCTGGACTTATTTAAAAGGAGGGGTGGGGTATTTTTGAATAGGATAATTGATAATGAATTTAATATTCCTACAGATGAAAAGTATCCGGAGGAACTGAGCTGTTATGCTGAAAAACCAACCGATGCGTCAAAAGAATTCTCTGCTTCAATAGAAGTAAACATACCGGATGACGAGTTTAACACTAAATATACACAGGGCAGGGAAGAAAAGAAATCAGACAGATTAAAGCAAATCAAACGTATCCTGTTTGCCCCTGTTGCTGCTTCTGTAGCGGTTGTCTCCATCGTGTTTTCTTCCCTTGGGTATGACCCACTGGGGAAAGATGTTTTTAAAGGTGATACGACGGTCAGTGATATAGATGACAGCAATGGTGACGGGCTTAATACACCGAAGTATGATGAACCGTCAGCAGTGATTGAAGATGCGTATATCCATGTGACTTACGTTCCTGCTGGCAATGAATACACTTCATCTGCAACCGGCAGTGAGGGACTTGAAGAAGCGAAAGTATGGGTTGTAAGTCAGGGCGGCAATCCGGACACAATGAAATACATAAGGACGGATATTACTCCTGTGGTTGAATACAGTGATGATGCCATTGTTGTCGGTGATCCTGATGATCCTTATAACAGCTATGTAGCGCAGGGAACTGTTAACAGAACAGAACGCTATATTGCTTACTATGAGGCTTATGCCATGGAAGAGGGTGACAGTCAGGATAATGTTACACTAACGGAGATGGCTGATACAGAGTTTCCTGTTCTGCCAAATCTGGAACCGGACTTCGCGGGAGAATATGCATGGAGCGGACTGGGATCCGAGGAATATATTATGTTCTGGTCACCGGCAAATGATACCCGGGAATATCTGCATATGGGAACATTTATTTCTTCCACAGGAAGCTACGACGCGAATGGTAACTTTATTTCAAATCAGGTAACTACGGTGCCGGGGGCATGGTATGATATCAGTACGAACACGCTGACATTAGACAATTTCACAGGGGAAGTTCTGGATGTGAATCTTATGGGGAATGGGTTTACCATTAACCTGGTAGGAGAAAATCATCTTGATGAGCTGATTATGTGGGGTGCAGGCTACGGAGGAAGTGTAACCTTTACAGGAACAGGTTCCCTTACACTGAATGAAGACAGACTCGCACCTGATGATGTCGGTATTCTGGTACACGGAGAAAATAGTGCAAGCTGTGTAATGATTGATAAAGAGGTAACATTGGAATTATATGGAGCTTATGCTATTTTTATCGATTCGGTAACAACTAAGAAAGCGATCTATTATCTGTCACCTTCAAAATTAACGGGAGGAGAGCGGATAAGTCTGGATGCCGAAGGATCACAGTGTTACACTGTTATAGATGAGGGCGGAAATCCGGCTCACTATGTGAAATTTGCACCTTGAGAAATTTCAAAAAAGATAAGTAATTA
>JAIIAN010000079.1 GCA_022717655.1 Bacillota bacterium
AGATGAACTTGTAGCCGGAAACCAGAATAATGCCAAGCATTACAACAATAAGTACAACTGTTTCAGCGTCTGCCTTCATGCCAAGGTATGCCCAGTTCACTCCCGTTGATTTTTCTTCGAAACCAATCCGCTTATTTAATTCTTCCAGCTGTTTTTTTAGATTAAACGAGGTCTTGAAGTTAAAATCTACCATATAACTTCCTGCTATATCTCCTCCATATTGATAGCTTTCTGCAGTCGGTGCAAGCTGATTGACCAGTTTTTTCGAAACACACATTACCTGTGACATCGAAACACGATCTCCCTTATACCATCCGCACAGGATAAATTCTTTGGAATATTTCTTTCCTCTTACACTAAAATCAACCGAAAATTTCTCACCGATTTTACACGGAACACCTAACGCCTTTAAAGTTAAATCACTTGCCACACATTCATTTTCTTTCTTCGGCATGCGCCCTTCTTCCGGATAACAAAAACTCCATTTTGCATCCAAATCCTCATAATAAGCCATTTCTGTACGCACTTTTATTAATGGTTTATTCTCTGCATCGGCAAGCGCAATCCGATAGGAAACCGATTTTAATTTTTCATCTTTTGCCACTTTTTCATACTCTGCTTTCGTCAGATACTTATACCCGGCATGAGCACTGCCTCCAACCTGCCGCATTGTAGATTCCTGATTTTTTTCAATCAGACTTCCTCCAATCGTAAACAGCGCAGTAAATAAAACAGAGGTTAAGGCAATGGCTAAAATTGCAATTAAATTTCGCTTTTTTCTTGCCTTTAAAGACTTCAATGCAATTTGATTGATCATCTTTTTATTTTTCACGTTCGACACAGTCTGCACCCTCTTTCTGATTTGGATTTTTGTCCATCATCTGCATGGTCTGCTTTCCGGACACAATTTTTCCATCTTCAATCCGAATGATGCGGTCCGCCATCTGGGCAATTTCTTCATTGTGTGTAATCATCACAATCGTCTGATGAAACCGCTCACTGGTCACTCTCAAAAGGCCAAGCACATCCTGACTGGTCGCTGAATCAAGATTTCCGGTCGGCTCATCCGCCAAAAGAATTGCCGGTTTCGCTGCCAGCGCCCTTGCAATTGCAACCCTTTGCTGTTGTCCTCCCGAAAGCTGACTTGGAAGGCTTTCTAATTTCTTATTTAATCCCAAAAGCCCGATGACTTCTTTAATATAAGCTGTGTCTACTTTGTCTCCATCAAGCTCAACCGGAAGTACCACATTTTCGTACACATTCAAGACCGGAACTAAATTATAGCTTTGAAATACAAAACCAATCTTTCTTCTTCTGAAAATGCAGAGTGCATCTTTTTTTAACTGATAAATTTCTTTTCCATCTACAAACACCTTTCCAGAGGTTGGCTCATCCAACCCGCCAAGCAAATGCAACAGGGTCGATTTTCCAGAACCGGACGAACCGACAATCGCAACAAATTCTCCTTTTTCTACAGATAAATCCACACCGTCTAAGGCTTTTACTGTATTTTCATGATTTCCATAATATTTCTTTAAGTTCTCGCATTTTAATACTTCCATCTCTCATCTTCCTTTCTGTTTTTTCTAATTTCTTATCTAATCTCTTATCTAATCTCTTTTATCAATTCCAGTATAACAAAGAACTCTTTCGAGATTCTTTCGGAAATCTAACAGTTTTGAAAGATTCAAGACTCCTGTCCTACCTTGGAAGGTAACACAAAAATGTACTTCCTTTTCCCACTTCTGAATTTACTTTTATAAATCCTCCCTCTTTTTGCAAAATCTCCCGCACAAGATAAAGTCCGATTCCAACGCCTTCTTCCTGCTGTACTTCTTTTGCCCGATAAAACCGCCCAAATATCTTTGGAATTTCTTCTTCTGAAATGCCACGTCCTCTATCACTTACCGCAATCACGCACCACATCTCATACAGCTTGGTTGAAATCAGGACTTCACTTCCTGCCGGACTGTACTTCACTGCATTGTCGAGCAAATTATAAAGTGCTTCTTCCGTCCATTTTCTATCAAAAACTGCCTCTGCCTCAAAGTCCATTTCTATCTTTATCTGAATTTCTTTTTTCTCTGCCTTCTTCCGAATTTCTTCTACTGCACTTTCAAGCAGCGGTTTTACCTGATTTTTAACCGGCACCACCTCTAAAATATTTGTTTCTAATCTGGAAAGTTTCGTTAATGCCTGGATTAAAAATTCCAGTTTCTGTGCCTGTGCCTGAATCTGTCCCAGTAGCTCCGCTTCCATACTGTCTTCTTCCAATTGTTCCGAAAGCAGTTCACTGTATAGTTTTATGTTTGCCATTGGAGTTTTTGTCTGATGGGAAATATCTGAAATCAGCCCTTTGATATTGGCTTTTTCTGATTCTAAATTCTGCTTTGCCATTGCCGAATCCTGCAGAAATCGTTTCCATTTTACTTCTATTTTAGAAAGTTCACTTTCATCATAGTTCGATTCTTCAAATTCTCCACGGATTCCCTCATCGAACATTTGATTTAACCGTTCCCAGTTTTTTCTGCGCCAAATCACTTTTTTATCACTCTTCTTTCCTCCAGATATAGCCCTGACCGTATACGGTCTGTATGTATTTTGTCTCACCTTCTATTTTCTTTCTCAGCCGGTTGATTGTCACAGACAGCGCATTTTCATCCACAAACTCAGCGCCATCCTGCCACAGACGTTCCATTAAAATTTCTCTTGTCAAAATCCGTCCCTGATTTTTCAAAAAAATCTGAAGCAGTCTCTGTTCATTTCTGCTTAAACTTAACTCTTCTTCTCCTTTAAAAAAACAGAGCCGTTCAAAATCAAATTTCAAATCATCTATCACATAACAATTTGGCAAAATCGACTTTATACTCGGATTCTCACGCTGTTCCCGAATCCGGCGTTTCTGCACTTCAATTCTTGCACGAAGCACCGCCAGACTAAATGGTTTGGTAATATAATCATCGGCACCGAGTGAAAGCCCTGTCACCTGGTCAATTTCCAAATCATTGGCAGTTAAAAGAATCACCGGAACTTTCGATGATTCTTTTACGAATGCTAAAAAATCATATCCGCTTCCATCCGGAAGATTCACATCAAGAATGACAAGGTCTGCATTCTCACTTTCCCACATTTCTTCTGCCGTTTTTAAATCATAACAGACTGTGATTTCGTTTTCTTTTTCAGAAAGTGCCAATTCAATTCCCTTTGCAAGTGCCTTGTCATCTTCCACTATCATAAGTTTCATTTTCTTTTTTCCTTTTTATTTTTCTTGTAAAACTGCGATAAAGCAGACTTATGGTTTTCCTCCACAAATCTGCTTTTCAGTTACCATTTATTTTTTTCCTGGGTTTCTATCATCAGCCAGTCCTAATTCAAACTCTTCTCCAAACTCCTCATATTCTTCTTTGTATTTTCTCAATCTCTCCCTTTGTTTTGCCATTATCTTCTTAATCTCCTCTGGTGTGAGACGATTTTCACGCATCGGTTCACCATAATTGTTCGGATAAGGCTCACTATCTGGTAAACTATCTGTATAAGCGCTGTCTAAATCTTCGCCTTCTGCATCTAAAATTTCTTCCCAATCAATTCCCATAACAATTGTCTCCTTTTCGTATTAATGTTGTTTGTTTCTTGTTGATATTATCTTATCATAGCCCTTTTTATTTCTCGTAAATTATACGGCAACAGAAGTTAATCATCTTTCCAGTTCATCTGATACTCATTTTTCAGTTCTTCTATGTAAGATTCTAATCCTTTATCTTTACTAATAATACGGAAATATTTGAGAAATTCCGGTGCAATCGACACTGCATCGGCTTCCACATAGACCGTATTTTCTTCTTTGAAATTTTCATACAAGATTTCATCTGATGAGATACTCAGCTGACCTTTATAGACGTTTAATGCCTTTTCCAAATCATCAAATAAAATCCATTCCGGATTGGTATTACTTTTTCCAAATTCCATATCTACAATGGAATAGGGTGACCAGCAGTACGTTCCATTATCTTCCAGTTCCAGATTTAAAAACTGCACAATCGCATAACAGCAACATTCTCCGTTTAAAATTTCTTCTACTTTTTCCTGTTCAGATTCCTGAAAATTCCACTGCTGAAGATAGGCTTCTCCAAGCACATACAGCCCTTTTCCGGTTTCTGCATCCAGCAAAAGCGGTATTACTGCACGTGTCATTTGATTTGTGCAGGCAAAATCATAGACATCTTCCAGTTTTTCTTTTAATACTTCGTCTTTTAATACCCGTTCCGGCGACATCCGGCTCAAATAAGAAATTTTTTCAAACGGCAGTCCTCTCTGTTCAAAATAAAAATCTAATAAATTTAACGGAAGTGACTTAATTCTGGCTTCTCTTGTTTTTTTCGGAACGATTGTTTCTGTCTCATTCTTTTTGCGTTCTTCCATTGGAAGTGGATAACCGGCATTATAAAAAAACTGTACTGCGTCGGCATACAGACATAAATCAATCACTGCCTTGATTCCCTTTCCGGTCACTGTTTCGGATTGTTCCAATACTTCAAGGGCACGTTTTTTCCGCTTCTGATTCACTTTTGCTTCTTCTATCTTCGTTTTTAAGAGTTCCAAAAACACCTGGTTCTCTTCCTCTGATATCTGCTTTTGTCTTTTTCGTATTTGACAGATTCTTAAAATTTCTACACAGGCATGCTCTTTGGCTGCTTTTCTTGCCCGCATGCCAGAAATTTTTTCTGATTGTTTTTTCGCTGTTTTTTCTTTCTTTTCCCCATCATCCGCCAGATATGCCTGTTCCTTTTTCTCTTCTAATAAAAAACGACAATAGATGGAATCCGATTCTCTAAGCACCATGTCACACCAAAGGTCCTGAAAAAATCCGTCTTGAAATTTTGACATACCTATTCCCTCTTTTAACGTTTTTCAAGTTTCTTAAGTCTTTTAATTTCTTTGCTCTGCTGTCTCAAAAATGCCCCAGCCGTAAAAAATGCATCATCATTTTGCAGACAGGAAAGTTGATTAATTTCCGCAAACAGGCGCAGTGCTCCTTTTACAATTTTCTCCAGAGACAAAACAACCTGCTCTCTCTCTCCTTCATCATCCATGATAAAGATATCCGTGTAATTCATCTGTGTTTCTTCATCTAACCACCAGAACAGTTCCTTACGGAAATTAAAATATCGTTTCAGAAACTCTTCTTTTTCAACAAAATTTTCTTTGATAAAGTTCTGTTCTTTTAATACAGGATTTTCTGGGTCCGGCTTTTTTCCATCCTGCTCCATTGCCATCTCAATTGCTTCCTCTTCTGCCTCTGACAAAGCTTTTGCAAATTCATGCGGAACTGCTTCTTCTGAACCAAGTTCGCCTTTTAAAAACTCTGATAAATATGGATAATAGCGTTTTCTTTTTTCCTCTGAATAATGCCCGGTTATAAACTCCTCTGAAAGCAGGCGAACCAGGAAATCTGCCCGTCCAAAGATTCCTTTTACAAAATGATAATCTCCGGTCCTCATAATATCTGCAAACACTTCATCCTTATATAATTCACATTCATCTGCATATTCCTGCTTTGAAAAGGTGATAAAATCTTTAAATGTCTGCGTTGCTCCTTGTTTATTGCGCCATGCATTGGTTTCTGAAATACGAATCACACAATAGAAAAAATCTCTTAAAAATTCTTTGGAGGTTTCATTTAACCAGAAATTGATAACTTCCTCTTCTTTTTCACTGTCTCGTCTTTGATTCATATATTGAAAATAAACTTCAGAACATTTGATTAATTCCTCAATCAATTCCCAGGTCTTCTCTTCACTATAAACTCCATTTTCATCACGCACAAACGGAAGAATACTCTCCTGTTCACCGGTTACTGCTGCACGGTACTGCTCTACCTGCTCTAAAAACAACCTTTCCCGAAATTCCATCATCTCAATTTCTTTTTGTGTAAACTGCTCTACTGATTTCATCTTTTTTCCTTTCTGCTTCATCCGGTAAGTCCCTGCACAGCGCTTCCTGACTATTTTTCGAGGAAACCCATGCCTGTCCTTACCGGATGATGGTTTTGTTATGCACCCAGCAGATATTCTTCTTTTTCACTGTCTAAGAACATCTGCTCATCTAACAGCTCCTGAAGCCGGCTGTTCAGATAACGTACACCCATTTGATTTTCTTCTGCTTCTTTTGCAAGAATATCCTGCATTTCTCGATTTAATTTCAGACGGATATGATACTCCTTCTCCAGCTTACGAACTGGAGACATGCTGTAATGTTGAAGAATCTGCTTATAATCTTCAGCCGTCATCGGGCGAAGCTGTACAACCTGGTTAATACGGCCACAGATTTCACGACGCACACCCGCATAAGTCATCAAATCCTCCGTCTTAATTTTGTTTTTATATTCTACGGAAATATCACTTTTGTCAATAGATTTTCCAAATCCAATGGAAGAATTTATTTCTCTTTTTCTTGTGATAAGTGTTTCAAAACTTCCACAGAATACAAAACTGATTTTTGAGGTATCAAACTCCATTGCCACCTTTCCTTTATCTTCCGGAAAGAACACTTTGTTTCCCTCAATCATCTTTAACAGTTCATTCTGCATTGCAGCACTGTAGTTGTTTCCGCCTGAACCGTACTTTGGTTCACACAGTTTATCGAACTCGTCGATAACGATAATGGCACTCTCTGCCATTTCTCGTGACATATTTGCAAAAATGTCACGAATTTTAAAAGCACCACTCCAGCCTTCCATCGTAATCATCGTACCGTCGACAATCTGGATATTCGGGTATAACTGACTGAGCACTCTCCAGATTTCGGTTTTTCCGCATCCGGTCGGTCCGGCAAATAGCACATTGCGCTTCTTTCCATGCAGATGATTATATAACAGCATGGAAGCCGCTTTTACTGCTTCTTCCTGACCCAAAATCTGGCTCGAAACATAACGATAGATTTCTTTTGGAGTCATCTGTTTTTCTTCTTCAAACGCATCGATGAGTTCCTCATCTTCGAAATCTTCCCATTCCGGTTCTTCCTCGTTTTTCGGAGCTGGTTTTTCAAGTTTGTATCTGGCAGTCATTGAGTTTTCACAGCTTCTGGTAAGAATCTTTGCAATCTGCCACATATCTTCGGAATCGACTTTTACTCCGGACAATGCATTTTGAAATAAATTATAGACGGTTTCATACTTCTTTCCATGCCAGAATCTTGCTACGTCTTCAATATCCTTTAACATGCTGTTATAGACTTCATCTGTATAATTATCATACAGTCCGGCTTTTGCATCTTTGGTAAATTGAACCGCTGGATTTTCTTTTTGGATGATTCCACAACCTCTAATGAGTTCTTCTAAAAAATATTTAACATTGCGGATATAGCTTTCTTCTTTCATTTTAACTGACCTCCTGTGCTTTTTTTCATGTATTTTCAACGTTTTTTGTTTCTTCTTGTTTATCTTGATTTCATTATAAGCACAAGCGTCAAAGTTCTCGTAAATTTTACGAAAAAAGAATCCCGCCCGCGAGATTCTTTTTTCATAAGACTTTTTATTTTTTCGCACAAACCAGTGCAGCCACTCCACCGACCAATAATAACGGCAGTGCCAGAGACAATAATCCTGAAACTACCATTCCAACCAGCACAAGTGGAAAAATAACGATGGTAAACAGCACTTTCGTAATTCCCCATGCCGCCTTAAATGCAAAGAGAATCAATTTACCAAAAATCATAATAAACAAAATCCAAAATAAAATTCCTGACATTCTTTTTCCTTTCTGAATTTTATCCGCAAATTCTCTGCCTCTTCTTATGCCTAACCATACCATTTTTTAAATTTTCTGTAAAGCTGTATTTGTCTCCTGCTCACACAGCATAATCAACTTCAAATCCTCTTCCAATACCGCATTCAATTGTTCTCTGACTTCCTCTGAAAATTCACTCCAACATTTATTAATTTCCTCTGCATAATACAGATTTTCATGTAAAATAATCAACGGTGAGTATCCAAACAATCTATATAATGAGTTTAAAATTTCCGCATCCGGTTCCGCTTCCATTCTTTCCAGTCTCTGATAGCGCTTAATATTAATATCCAAACGTTCTGCCATTTTCATTTGAGTCAAGTCCTCTATTTTTCGAATACTCTTCCAGATATTGGTCTGCTGTTCTTTTCCTTCTGCAAGACGGATATACTTCAATATTCTTTGATTTATTTCCTTCCAGTTTTCTCCTTGCATCAGAATAATCCCCTGTCTGGTTAACCAGAATAATGCTTTCATTATCTCTGCTTTTCCATCCGAAGTCTTGCATCGTCTGATACAGTCTTCTACTACTCCTTTTTTATAATGAACACCAGTAATCAGATAGTTGACATCTCCTCCGGCTTCTTCAAATTTCTTCAGACTGCTATACGAAATATATTTTGTTCCACTTTCCAGTTTACTGTAGTGACTTTGATTCACACCAAATTCTCTGCTCATTTGTGCCTGACTTTTGCCAAGCTGCTGGCGGTAACTCACCAGTCTTTGAGATATACTATTGCGCTCCAACGTTATAAACATTCTCCAATAATTTCCAATTTTTTCTATATTGTAGAATGTTTTTCTTGTCCTCCTATATACCTATTTGTGAATATTTGTCGAATTTTGGCATAAAAAAGAAAGGAACAAAAATATCTGTTCCTTTTCTTTTACAGCCTCTCTTAATTTTTTATCTGATATTGCTATTGTCGCTTTCCGAAATATTATCAGTTATTGACCAAAAATTTATATAATATTTGAATAATCAGAAAATATATGGCGCAATTCCAATTCTCCGGATTTTATTTTATACACACATTGATACTGTTCCGTCACTTTATTACTTCCAGCATATTGAAAAACTCCATGCATCTGTTGATTCGAATCAGCATTTTGAATTTGTTCAATCACTCTGGTATTAGCTGGTACATTCATCTTTTTTACAATAAATCCCAACATAATATTCCTACCATAGTATGATGAATATTTTTCGGTCACAAATCGTGCAATTCCTTCTCCTACATATTTTTTATTCAACCTTGTCGTCCCATCAAGCCGTTTGCACTCGATTATGTAGTACGCATCATCTTTTTCAAAATCACTCTTTAAAAGGATACGAATATCAACTCTTCCTTTATGCTTTCCATTTCCAACATAATTTTCCGGTACTTCATTATCAAATTTATACCCCTCCATACCATATGCAGACTTGTTTTTTTTCATATATTCTTCCAGCATAATACTTCTGATTTTATTTTCATCATTTGGTAATTTTAACTGCTTTTGCTGATAATCTTGTGCAACCAACTCACATATATCAATCGTATAACGTATAATTTTCTCAAAATTAGCTCTACATAATGCCGCTGATATATTCTTGTGTAATGTTCCTATCATCTGTCATCCTTCTTTCCCATCAATATCTCATTTAGAATTTTATGACTATCCTTTATAGCCATTGCAGGATGCCAGTTTTTAGACTCTATTGGTTTTACAATGACAATGGTATCTTCTAAAAATCGTATCATATTTTTCGTCTGATAAAAGCAGTCATTCAATTGGTACACCATAAATTCTGTAAGAAGATTCATATCATCATCTATATCATAAATTATATCCACAGACTTCTCCGGCTTCCCAAAAGAAAGTTTTACTTCCAAAGCTGCAAATTTTCCCTTTATTTCTGGATAAAGGGAAATGGTATAATACACTTCACTATTTAGAAAATGTTCATCCCATATCTTAGAAAATATGGAAGCATAATCTTCCAACATTTTTATATTACACTTTGTTTCCTGATAAATTCCCCCAATTCTTGGAATTTGCACGGACAGAACATAATCAACAAACCAATTGTCTTGTAAACCATACATCTCCATCACACATTGATTGATTTTATCTCTCAATCGTTTTCTAGTTTCCACACCGTTCTCTCGTTGCATTTCTTCAACCAGTTCAACAAGTTCGTCACTATATGCATATGGATAATTTGTCAGTTCTTCCAAAAAAATTTGTTCTCTTTCAATTCCCACAGAAGAGCCACACATTAGATTAAAATAAGAAAATAACGTAGAATTAAGCAATCCGCATAAATTCAATAAAATCTTTTTATCTTTTTCTGTTCCTTTTATACAATTAATCGTCTCTCTGTAAAGGAAATCTTTTTCTACATATACTGCCCTTATGGAATAATTGTCACAGTCTAATCCTTTCTTAAAAAGAACATAAGGTGCTTCGTATATTTCCGTTGTTCTGGGGCGATGTATTTTCCCTTTATCAAAAATAGAATACGCATTATCATCTAAGTAAAAGTGATCAATTGCATCGTCTGAATCTAAAATTTTTCTTCCAAGCAAATGTGAAGCGTCATTTTTATCACCGATATTGTCCTGAAGTCCCTTTTTCATGATCAGATTATGCTCTGATGCAATCTCCTTAATTGTTCTAAAATTTTCACGGATATTACTGAGAAGTTCATAATCCCAATATCCGCCATAAACGAGTATTTTCCACAAATCATCATTCTGTAAAAATAATGTCTGCTTCACATATTTCACGTCATTTGGTTCAATCATAATAATTCCAAATAATTTTAGATATTTATTGGGTTTTAAACTGATATATTCCACTTTATGACTTGAAGCGCTGTTTCTACACAAAAAAGAAAGCACAGCAGCAGGAGCGATTGCCCCCTTAAAAATTTGTTTCCTTACAGCCGAAAGTTCCAAAACTTGTTCGATCTGCGTATTCGATAATAATCTCCTCCTCAAATCCACTGATGGTCCCTTTTTCTTATATAATAATTTTGAAGGAATGACCAGACTGCACTCTGTATCTTCGTTTCCAATTTCCTGTACTTTCATTAAAAAAGCAACACAAATCTCATTGTTCTGTGCAATAATCTGCCTGTCCGAACAATACTTCCTGTAGTTCTGCTGTTTCACACTTCCCCAAGGAGGATTTCCCAAAATGAATTTAAAGTTTACTCTTTTAAGCACATCCGTTTTCTTCTCATCAAAAAAATCGCAGAAAATAATATTTTTGTTCTTTAACTGTGGCAGTCTGAATTGTTCGAGATTTTTGGGGTCCTGATAATCAAAAAGTGTGATGTAAATTGAAAAAATTGTAACATCTACTGCTTCCTCATTGTAATCTATTCCATATATATTTTCTTTAACCAATTCATTTATTTTATTTCTATCCTGTAAAAATCCAGTTCCATCAGCGTGGTGTTCTAATATCTTCTGGAGAGATTTAACCAGAAAAATCCCCGATCCACAAGAAGGATCTAACACCTTACATTCTTTCTCATGAACCAGATACTTTCCAACCGTTCGATTTACAATATAGTCCACCAGATATTCCGGTGTATAAAATGCCTTATCTTTATTTTGTTTTTCTTTTCCCAGCAATATCTCATAAATATTACTGATTAATTCAATTGGAATAATATTAAAGTCATAAAATGGAAACAGGCACAGCTGCCCTGTTTTCAATTCTTCTTTCGCCGTTAAAAAATCATGTAGCACCAAAAGAGCCTCTTCTGTTATCTCTACCTTTTCTTCATCTGATTCAAATAAATTTCCATTGAATCGTTCTTTTAAATAATTTATCAGTTTATAAAACTTCTCTTTATTTTGAATAATATTCAAAAATGTTTCCTGCGAATTGTTCACGTTACTATCAAGTCCCATATAGCCAATATTTACACCACGATCAATCAGATAGCGAATGAACAACACTTGCAGCATTAATTTATTTGCACCAGAAATTTTATATTCCTCTTTTAATTTTTTGGTAATATATCTAAGATTATCAATCAAAAAATCATTCAAATTCTTTTTGTCTGAACTTTTCTCATAAAGTTCTAATGACAAACTATTTGCAATATTCCAATATGAAAATGCATTTTTTTCATCACACAAACTTCTATCATACTCTACAATATCTCGTAGTCTGATTTTTCGATCTTCACCTAAAACCATACTCTTTCCATTGTAAATCTTTATATCATTTCCTTCATCAGAAATAACAACCGGCATTTGTGCGTTCCATATTTTTCCCTGAATATTTGCATCGTCTCGAACATTTAAATCATCAAAAAAGATAACAAGTACACTGCCATCTACTATATAAGCAGCATAAGGCGATAATTCTCGCAATACTCTTCTATCATGCCATGAGATATCTGTACACTTATCAAAGTCTGATAAATAAAACAATCTTTCCGATTTATCATACCCCAATCTCTGAATGACTGATTCTATATGCAACGAATTTTCTCTCCTTTCCTCTTCTTTTAGCCTCTGACTCTATCTACCTACCACAGTTGATTACTGATATATTCTAACTGATGTTTACATTTTGTAACAGACTGATTTACTACAACTCTGGTTCTTTCTATCGTTTTAGTTTCTCCCTCTTGTAATAATTCAATCGGCTTTGCTTCCCAGGATGAAATTCGTCCTGAACCCAAAAAGTCATCCAACATAAATAAATGATTATCCGGATCATTTGTACTTAATAAAGATCTATGTTTTGATAAGATATCATAGACTCTTCCTAAATATACTTTTGTTTGCTGATTTGGTACATTTCTGGATCCTGCAATCGTAGACCAGCCACAATGCGTTAATACAACCATTTGAATCTTCGGTACGTTCATATCATTTTCCAGCAAATATTTTCTAAACTCACTTTGCGGATTCGTCAAGGTACTAATCAGCAACTCCAATGATTTAATTGATTGCTGATCTGTTCTAACCGGAATGACCAATGCGTCTGCTGCATACCATGCTAATTGAGTCGCACCTGCAAAAAAAGGAGAAGTATCAATAATACATTTGTCTAATGAATTTTGTTCTAATTCTCTGTCAATTTCGTTTCTTAACGAGTATAAAATACTATTCAACGCCTGTTCTCTTTGTGGATGTTGTAATCCTGTTGTCTGATTAATTGCTGTATTCAATTGTGATGGCAATAAATACAACTCATCAGAAGAAGGGATATAATAATTATTTTTATTTGCAAAATATTCATT
>JAIIAN010000368.1 GCA_022717655.1 Bacillota bacterium
GTGCATCAACTGTTAATGAAATGGTGCAAAAGAAGTTGTCTGAGCAATTTGAAGGCGAACCAGATAAGCATCAATGGGCAAGTGCGATTATTGGTGGAGTAGTATCACAATTGGTTGCAGGAAAGGCGCAGGCAGGTGCAAGTACGGCGGCTAGTGGGACGAAGAATAATAAATTACTTGATTGGGTATTTAATAGAGAAGAACTGAAGACAGCTTTAGAATATGAAAGAGAAGAGAGACTTTCTGATTTACAAGAAGATAAGGATGTTTGGGAACAACTTTATGTAAATGGTGAGATTTCTTATAGTGCAATTCTGTGTATTAGAGAAGATTATAACACCAAATATCAGGAAATTATGAATCAAACATCTATGAATGTTTTAGACCAATTGGATGGTGATTCAGTAGGCTCTTTTCTGTCAGGCTTTGGTGGAACAGCAGGATATGTCTTAGGTGATTTTGCGTTTAATCCTAGCATAGCATATGCTGCTACTCCAGGCATGCTTGAGGTAGAAAATTTGTTAAAGGATCCTGCGTTTATTGGTAAATACTTACAATATTCGCAGAGATCAAGGCAATATATATATAAACTAACAGATAGCTCTGGTGAGGTTCGTTATATAGGAAGAACTAATAACCCTGATGCAAGGAGATATCAACACGCACAAAATCCAGAAAAGGCTTCTCTGAAATTTGAACTAATAACAAGGGATAGTATAAGCTATGCAGAGGGAAGGGGTTTGGAGCAAGCATATTATGAAAAATATGGTGGTAATAGTAAATTATTAAATAAGATTAGACCAGTAAATACTGATAAAGAATGGGGAAAATTCTTATTGAATATAGGACAAAAATTAATGAAATAAAAGGAGCTTGATAGAAATGGTTAGGTTAAAATCGGGGGATATATTGGAAATTCCGCTAGACGAACAAAAAAATAAAGCTTACATTGTATACATAAAAAAATCAATCCCATTTAACTATAAATTGTTTGGACTATGCGCTATTAAACCAACTGTAGAAGGCAGCGATGTTGAGAAAATAAAAAGCAGTAGTTTTTTAGCAAAAATAATGATTTTTGAAGATAAAAATTGGAAGAAAATTGGTGCTATGAGGCCTAATGATAATTTTAGATGGCCTGATTTTTATGAGAATGTATTAGATGAACCTGATAAATTTAGAATATATCATTGGGGAGAGGGCGATAAAGAAAAAGTACTAAGAATAGTTAATGGAAAAGACAATCTTGGTAGTGCGCAGCCTGGTGCAGTTTTTTATCCAGAAGCTGCTTTGTTATATTTCAGAGAACAGTTAAGAAAAGCTATGTTATATAATTTAGAAGATGTACCGTCTGCTAATTTAGAGATAACTTGTGATGAAAAAGCATTGAGCGGTTTATATGGTGAAGTCTATACTTATGCTAAACGAGTAACAAAAAATAAAAAAAAAGAAATTATAAAGAGAATACTTGAGGTTTATAGTGACGAGATGATATTCCCAGATACAGCATTGCAATTATATATGGGAGTTTTGAAGGCAGAAATTGAGGAGAACTGTATTGAAAAAGAGGTTGTTAATAAGTATAGACTTTTGTCTATGCAAGAAAAGGAGTATTTGAGTAAGGAAAAATGGCTGAGCAAGCAGGTGAAGTTAATTGATGAGGAACTACTCAAATTAAATCTAGAGTAGCTGTATATGAAAGCAAGCAGGACAGCAACAATTACAAAGAAAGCAATAAATCTGTAGGCGCGAGCGTTGGTCTTGGCAGTAATAAAGCAGTCAGCGGCAGTGCAAGCGTTGGTAAAATTGACAGCAACTACAAGAGCGTAACAGACGAAAGCGGCATTTATGCAGGCAAAGAAGGCTTTGAGATTAACGTAGAAGCTAACACTGACTTGAAGGGTGGTATTATTTCAAGTACTGCTGATGCTGACAAGAATAATCTTTCGACAGGTACGTTGACGTTTGAAGATATTCAGAACAAAGCGGATTACAAAGCCGGAAGTATTGGCATCAATATTGACACATCTGCAGGAGCAGAGAAAAAGGATGCAGGTGTAACGCCTAACATTGGTGTAGGTGCTAAAGATAATGCTGAAAGCGTAACCAAGGCAACTGTTTCTGAAGGTGAAATTGAAATCAGGGAT
>JAIIAN010000369.1 GCA_022717655.1 Bacillota bacterium
CATCATTTTGAAAGAAAAATCAGAAACGGCAAGAGAAAAGCATATTGCATTATCTGTTACCGCAGACCTTAATGGTGTAGATTTTATTGAGCCTTTGGATGTTAGTACCATTTTCGGGAATGGACTTGATAACGCCATAGAAGCAAGTGAAAAACTTCCTGAAGAACAGAGGGCGATACTTGTGAAAGCAGGACGGGTACAAAACTTCTTTTCCGTACTGATTGAAAATAGTTGTTTACAAAACAGAGAATACACAAAGCAGAGAACTACTAAAAGTGATGATTTTCTTCACGGGTTCGGCATTTCAAATATGCGAAAAGCCGCAGAAAAATATGATGGGCAGCTGACTATCAAATGCGAGAATGAGAAATTCACCTTAAAAATCTTAATACCAATCCCATAATATGTTGTGGCTTATGAGCCTGTTGTCTATCACGGACAGCAGGCTTTTTAAATGCTTATATTAGATTTTGCGTTCTGAATATTAGAAACTGCGTCTGCTATTGTATCTTTATTAAAATGGAATATGATGGGCATATCAAGTGGTACAAATCAAGGAGGAATTACTATGTCAATATTAAACGCATCCCATTTGAAAAAATATTATGGTAAGGACGAGAGCCTTGTCAAAGCTCTGGATGATGTAAATGTATCCGTAGAAAATGGTCAATTTGTTGCCATTATTGGTACATCGGGCAGTGGTAAATCTACTTTGCTCAATATGCTTGGCGGATTAGACATTCCAACCGAAGGCAGTGTGCAGGTAGAAAATAAAAATCTTGAAAAACTAACCGAGGAACAGCTTACGGTGTTTCGCCGTCAGCGTATCGGCTTTATTTTTCAGAACTATAATTTAATCCCTTATCTTACAGCGTATGAGAATATCGTACTTCCTGTTCGTTTGGATGGAAAAATAGAGGATAAAAAGTTTTTGAAAGAGATTGTGCATTTCTTGGAATTTGATGGGAAACTTTCTAACTATCCGAGCCATCTTTCGGGCGGACAGCAGCAGAGAGTGGCGATTGCTCGTGCTTTAATATCAAAGCCTGCAATCATTTTAGCTGACGAACCGACAGGAAATCTCGACAGTCGCACAAGTGATAAGGTTATTGATCTTCTGAAAATGACAAGCGAGAAGTTCAATCAGACTATTGTAATGATTACCCACAATCCTGAAATTGCTGAAAAGGCAGATGTGAGAATACGCATTGAAGATGGAAAAATAGCAAAATAAGGGAGGTGATTGGGATGAACAATAAAAAGATAACGGCAAAAATGATTTCTCGGATGTCAAAACAGAGCCTTAAATCAAGCCGTATGCGTAATATCTTTGTGATGATTACTATTGTTTTGGCATCAGCTCTCTTGATGGCAATTTCTATGTATGCTGTCGGTCAGCAGGAGGATAATCAGAGAAAACTTTCCCACGCACAGGAAGTGGGTTACTATAATCTTACAAATGAACAGGTAGAAACCTTAAAGTCTGATGAAAGAATTGCATACCAAATTCAGGTTAAAATGGGAACAACCTCTGAAATGGATGGTTTTGAGGTTATCCCATATTATGTAAGTGAGCTGTCCGATAAAATTCAAATCGGAGAATTAGAAAGCGGTAAGCTGCCCATACAGGAAAATGAAATCGCAGTACAAGGTGCAATGCTTAAAAAGATGGGCATTGAGGCAAGTGTTGGAAGTCAGTTGACCTTAAAGTTTTATGATGGAAATACAGAAACCTTTACGGTCACAGGTCTTTTGAAAGGTGGGGAAAATGCGAAACAGTTTGCAGCATTTTTCTCACAGAGTTATGCGGAAAGCGGCAGTCAGTTAAAGGACGAACCTTATGAGGTTTATGCAAAGTTGTATGGTGCGACAACAATGCACTCTGAAGATTGCAAGGAAACGATGTACTTAATCGGAAGTGATGCAGGAATTGAGAGAAAATATGTCAGCCCGTCGAAAGCATTTCTGGACTCTTTATCTGTGGATACACAGGATGTTTTAAAATATGGTTTGATAGGTATAGTGATCCTGCTTGCCTGTATCTTGGTTATTTATGGTGTGTTTTATTTATCGGTTATTGGGAAAATTCATCAGTTTGGTCAGCTCCGCACAATCGGTATGACGAAAAAGCAGATG
>JAIIAN010000370.1 GCA_022717655.1 Bacillota bacterium
CTTTTACCGTAGTCATAATAATACCAGTATAGTTTTCCAACCTCAAAAGCTAACTCTGCGTAATCCTCTTGATTCCTTAAATTAGCAATATTGGTATTTAACTTCTGCTTAAGCAAAGCTTCTTCATCAGTCGAAAAAGCTGCATCGTCTTTAAATGCTTCAATCATTCCAATATAAGCTTCACTTTCCAGTGGTTTTATATCAATTGCAGTAGCATAATAGTTTGCTTTTTCTTCAGAAGTTGATGCTTTCTCAGCTTGTAAAATATTTTGTGTATAGTCTGCATTATTTGTAGCAGTTCGCATTAGAAGTCCAAAAACGCCTACGCAAAGGCATATAACCATAGCAGAAACAGTAACAATAAATTTCTTTAATTTGCTTTTTTGCATTGCTCGATATGCAGCACCATATTCTTCGTAATGGTGCAATGCATATAACAACTCAGCACAAGATTGATATCTATCATCAGGATTAAGTTGGGTACACTTTTGTATGATAGCTTCAAGACCTGCCGAAAGCTGAGGATTCCAATGTCGAATCGGATATATTTCATATGGTGGCTCACAAGGATTTTGACCTGTCAAAAGATGATAGAGCGTTACACCCAAGCAATAAATATCTGTTCGTGCATCTGTTTGTCCTTTACCGCCAAACTGTTCTGGTGCAGCATAACCTTTTGTACCAAGGCTTACCGTATCGGCTAAACTTTGATCTTTATATTCACGAGCAATACCAAAATCAATAACCTTAATATTACCGTCTGGCTTCAGCATAACATTTGCTGGTTTCATATCTCTGTATATAATTGGAGGCTTACGTGTATGTAAATACTCCAATGCCTCGCAGATTTGCATTGCCCATTCAATAACAAGTTCTTGCGGCTGTGCACCATTGTTTTCAAGAATTGTACCTAACGTTTCACCTTCAATATAATCTTCGATAATATAAATAACATTACCGTTGTCAATAATGTCTACAATACGAACAATAGCAGGATGGTCAAGCTGTTTAATTAAATTGGCTTCAGCAATAGCACTTTGTATAACGATTTCATTATTTCTGTCTTTTGCTCGTTTTTCAATTTCCTTAACAGCCCACTGCTTATTTAATCGTTTATCCATTGCAAGATAAACTTTTGACATACCGCCTTGCCCTACTAATTTAAGTATTTCGTATTTATCGTCAATAACTTGTCCGATTGATGCCACAACTACACCTCCTAAATCACTCTGATAAGAATTGCTGAAATATTATCCGTTTCTTCTCTTTCCTTATTTAATTCAATTAATCGGATAATATTTTCTTTCATTGCTTTCTCATCTGTATTCTGAGAAGGTGCGAAGGCCTCTTTTATTTCATCTGTTGATACTACGTGTCTAAACCCATCAGAACACAACATATAGCATTCACCTGATGCATAATTACCTTCTACAAAATCAGGTTCAACAATTTTTGATGCACCTATACATTGTAATAAAACGTTTCTACGAGGATCTCTTTCTGCCTCTTCCAGGGTAAGCCTGCCCAACTTAATCTCTCTTGCAACGACAGTCTGATCCTGTGTCAACATTTCAATAACAGTTTCAGTAACTCTGTATGCTCTTGAATCGCCCACGTGACCAATTAAGTATTTTCCGTCCTCAAAGAACAACATTGCAGTTATAGTAGAACCTAATTGAATATGATTTTTTCTGCCATAATCAGCAATATTTTGATTTTGTTCTTTAATCATTCTTCCCCAGCAATAGCGTATATCATCATAAGCATTACTTTTTGAAAGCTGATAGGGAAGTTCATTTTCAAACCAAGTTGAAAAAGCATTTATAATAGTAGCACTGGCAACTTCGCCTTTTTCCAATCCGCCCATTCCATCGCAGATTACCGTAAATAATATATTACCCTTGTCAGTTTGTGCTTCCTTCACACACATACTATCTTGATTAGTTTCTTTACGAATACCAATATCTGTATGCATTTCTACTTTAAATGGCAAACTCACTCACCGCCTTTCACATCATCAATATAGAAAACGAAATCCTCATTAGCTAAGCGCAACTTGGTTCCGTTAAAAATTTCCACTTCTTTTTCAATGGCAATAGCACGACCATCAACATATGTTTTATTT
>JAIIAN010000371.1 GCA_022717655.1 Bacillota bacterium
TTCCTGTTCAAACCCCACTTTTTTAGAATTTCATTTCTTATTTTCCATTCATTTTATATTTCTTAATCTGATAATCAAAACTTTTTTCGTTCGATTTAATATTTTCCCTCTGAACCAAACAGACGGATTTTTTCTGAAACAACTGCTTTCATTGCGTTAATCTCATAAGGAATTAACCCCATCATAGTCCTTTCTCCTGCTGCAATTCCAGCCTCCACTCCAGCTTTTCCTGCCTTATCAATATCTGTAAAAATATTAATTTTAGAAACGCCAAGCTTTACCGCATTTCTGAAATCATCATCTGCAAGTCCAGAACCGCCATGAAGTACCAGTGGAAGATTTGTCTTTTCTGAAATTACTTTAATTCTCTCAAAATCCAATTTCGGTGGAAATGCATAATCTCCATGTGCATTTCCCACTGCAACTGCCAGAGAATCCGCACCTGTAAGTTGTATATACTCCAAAGCGGTATCTGGGTCTGTAAAATAATCTTCCGGATTTTCCAGTTTTCCAGAACCGAAATTATCCCCTACATGCCCCAATTCCGCTTCCACTGTTACTCCCATCCCATGACAAATTTTAACCATTTCTGCCACTCTTTTGACATTTTCTTCATAAGAAACGGTAGAACAATCATACATAACAGAAGTAAACCCAAGTTTCAGTGCCTCCATACAACGTTCAAATGTAAGCCCATGGTCATAATGTACACATACAGGAACTCTGGCTTTCTTTGCCATAGGAATCAGATAATCAGAAACCAGCTCCAGTTCCATTGCCGGAAGAAGTATTTCTGCTGTTCCCACCATAACAGGAGCATTTAATTCTTCTGCTGTCTCAATCACTGCTCTCGCCATTTCTACATTTATAGCATTGAAAAATCCAACTCCATATCTTCCCTCCTTAGCCGGAAGGAGAATCTCATTCATATTTACAAGCATACTTTTTGCCATCCTTTCTCAATTTTGTCTTTTAATTCAGCCAGTGGTTTCAAACCTGACAGTGCATCATAAGCAGCAACACAACTTGCTCCTGTTCCTGCTGCCATATGCAGACACATTTCTGGATTTTCTCCCTGAAGCACTGCCGTAAGAAATGCCGCTATGCTGGTATCTCCTGCACCAGTTCCCGAAAGGATTTTTTCAGGGATATAACTTCTTTCAAAAATGGATTTTTCTGCCCATTCAGAAGCATCCAGTTCTATGCGTCTGCTTATTTTTTCTAGTGTATCTTTATCTGGCGTCTGCAGATACATTCCCTTTGCACCACATTTAAGCAAAATCACTTTCGCACCAAGTTCTATACATTTTTGTGCAAGAGGTTTCACGTCCTTATCCATATCCAGCACATCTGTAATGTCTTTTCCACCTGCACGAACCTGCAGTTCTTCAAACTTTTTTCCGTCGAGCATAAAACAGAGTTCCTCTATACTTGGAACAAAAAAATCTATGTAAGGAAGTACTTTTTCCAAAATTTTATCCCATCTGACGCTTCCTGCTTTTGAGCCAGGGTCAACACTTGCCAGGTCCAGGGAAGTAGCTGTTTGGGCAGACTGCACTTTCTGCATAAGCTCCACCAGATGAGCCCCTTCTTCTTCATACATCGATTCCATTAAGGTAGGATAACCGAAGTGAAATAACGCAGATTTCTCCACTTTTTGAAAATCGATATCTTCTGCTGTAAAAGTATCATTTGCGCCAGGATGGTGCAGGAAAATACGGTCAATTCCAGGAATTGCCAGGACTACCGAATAACTGGTAGAAACCGTATCGTCACAAATCATTCCCGCTTCTGCACCGTATCCCCTTAAAGTATTTTGTACAATACTTCCAAAAGCGTCCTTTCCGATTTTTCCCATAAGAGTCACATCATTTCCAAGCAGTTTCATTGCCAGTCCAGTATTTGCTACCGCTCCACCTGTATGCACGTCCGCATTTCCCATCTGAAGCAGTTTTCCTGGTTTTAAAATCTGTTCTATATTTCCTGCTGTCTTATCAGAAAACACAGGGGTAATATCCAGACAAATGTGTCCTGCCACAATCACTTTTTTTTGCATTTTATTTCTTTCACTCCCATCAGAATTTTGTTATTTGTTGCGATTCTATGCCGTTTTTTATCT